>NZ_RZST01000493.1:0-3247 GCF_003997575.1 Mesorhizobium sp. M1A.F.Ca.IN.022.07.1.1 | reverse complement strand
GGATCTGTGCTCACCACACTCGGCACCTCGCGGGCATTGCCGTTTCTGACCGGCAATCAGCAGCTCTCGGGAGGCTTTGACGCAATCGGCGGAAATTGCGGGCTTACGGCTGCCATTCAGCAGGAGCATACGGCGCGGCCGGAGCGGCGCAACTCACCGGCACCACCCAGTCCGGGCACCCCCGATCCGCCGAGCCCGCCGCGGGGCGACAAAGATGACGGCAACAACGGCCATGGAAATGATCCGGGCAAGCACGATCCCAGCAATCCCGGAAAATCCAAGGGTCCTGGCAAAAAGTAGCGGCAGGGGTGGCCGGCAGTGGCAAGAGCAGCGGATAGCCGCTCTTTTTCTCGGCGCGTCCGTATCCGACTTCGCCAACCGGTCTGGGCCAACTCGCCCCTACGTCGGGGTGGACGAAATTGTTGCCCTTGAACACCACCGAGTCGAGCGGTCGACCGCCCTACATCAATGAAGGTCAGGAGCCGGAGCCGAATTGTTGCTCCGCATAGCCGGCATTCGCTTCCATCGCCGCTCCCGCCCGCTTGCCAACAAAATCATCCGCTCTGCGCGAGATCCGGCCATAGAATTCCTGCAACCCTGTCGGCAGGCCCGCAGCCTTGGCTTTGGCCGCCGCGATCATCTTTCGGGTGCCTGGCAAGCGCGATTGCAACGCCTCCACGAGCTTGCCGTGGAGAAGCCGCAATTCGGCAAAATCCGGCGACGACCCAACGTTTTCATCGCCTACGACGGCATTGATTCTGGTCCTCGTGCTCTTTCCCTTGAGTTCCAGCGATCCCGCGTCGAGCAAGGCCCAGCCTTGCAGCGATCTTACTGTGTCGTCGGACGCGAGGATATCGAAACTCACCGTCTTGCACGTTGTCTCGATACGCGCTGCGATGTTCACCGCGTCGCCAACGGCCGAATAGTTGAAACGCGACTCCGCGCCCATATTTCCGACACAGGCGACGCCGGTATGGATTCCGATACCGATGCGAACCGTCTGCCCGGCCCCGAATCCGAATGCATCGCTTTCGTTGAGGCGGGCAATCGTCTCGCGCATCGCCAATGCCGCGCGAGCGGCTTTGCGGGGATGATCGGTGACGTCGACCGGGGCATTCCAAAAGGCCATGATCGAATCGCCGATGAACTTGTCGAGCGTGCCTTCATTGGCGGTGACATGACGGCTGAGCGCGTCGAGAAGCGTGTTCAAGAACCGCACGACGGCGGTGGGCGGCAGTCTTTCGCTGATCTCCGTGAAGTTTCGCACATCGACAAACATCACGGTCAGCTCTCGGTCGTCGCCGCCAAGACGAAGCGCGTCGCGCGTGTGCTCGATCCGGTAGAGAAGCGATGGCGACAAATACTGACCGAAGGCCCGCCGGATCGCGCGCCGCTCTCGATCAGTCACCAGGAAGCGGAAAGAGGTTGTCGCGAAATGCGTGATCGTGCCCATGAGGATCGGCGCAAACGGGTCGAACAGCAGTCCCGCAAGCGAAAAGGCAAACCATGATGCGACGAGCGCCAGTCCCGTGATCGCAAGGCCGCAGGCGAGCGCAATCGCGGGGCTTACGAAAATCGTCAGAATCACCAGGAGGCTGCCGAGCATCGCGATCGACGCGATTTCCAGCCCGTTTGCCCAATCAGGCCGAGACAGATAGTGGCCGGACAGCACCTGTTCAACGATCTGCGCGTGGATCGAGACGCCCGGCACGTTCTCACCGAGCGCGGTGACACGAATGTCCTGCAGCCCGGCGGCCGAAGTGCCGACAAACACGATGCTGCCTTCGATCGCGGCCCTCGTTTCGGACGAGACGCCGCCGGGTGCAAGCACGTCCTTCGCCGAAACATAACGCTCGGCCCTGTCGGGACTGACATAGAGCCAGAGTTCGCCGGCCGAGGTCACCGGAATAACGAAGTCGCCGATCTTGACGGAGGTCATTATGCCCTGCCGATCCGGCGCGCCGGCAATGAGGTAGGTGGAGGCCCCCTGCGCTACTCTTATGGCTTCGAGGGCAAGATCCGGATAAAGCTGCTCGCCATCAGTCAGAAAGAGTGGGGCTGTCCTCACCACAGCGGTCGATCTGCCGGGATTGAGGCTGATGTGTCCGATGCCGGCTGAATTGGCCTCAAGCTGCGGCCGCAGCGGCGTGGCTGCCTTGATAGGCGGAGGAGCAGCGATCGGGCTCTCGCCCATAAAGGCAATGCCAGCCTTGATTTGCGGCCGATAGTTCCCTTCGTTGGAGATGCCGTAGCCCAGGATAACTGGCTTGCCGGCGATCGACCCGGCGAAGATCTCGTCATTGTCGGGCAGGCGGTCGAGCAGGGCCGGATCGATGCCCGGGACGTCGCGGAGGACAGTGCGAGGCGACAGACGGTCGGGCTCGGCGAAAAGAATGTCGAATGCGATGGCTGCCGCACCAAGCTCCGTCAGCTTTTCGACCAGGGCCGCCATGCGATCCCTGGGCCACGGCCACTGCCCGAACTGCTGCAATGAGGCCTCGTCGATGTCCACCACGCGGACGGGCATCGACTCGAAGCGGCGAGGTGCCAGCCTCTGATACTGGTCGAACGTCGCTTCGCGGGCGAGTCTCAACGGCTGCGGGTCGCTCGCCCGGACAATGGTAAGCGCTGCGACCAGCGACAGACCCAGGATGACGCCGGCCAACTGGGCGCGTGTCATGACATCTGCACCAGTAACTGTGCCGCGTATCCTGCCTGCATGGCCCCGCTCCGGGAGGCAGCTTTCGAGCCTCGAAGCTAGGCTGCATTGTTCCCGGCAAATGTGCAATCGCCAACCTTACGCCCAACGGAGCAGCGCGGGCCGTGCGCTGGCGATTTGCGTAGCGACGAAGTTCTCAATCGGCTCCAGCGCTAGACAGTCGAGGAGCAAGAGCGCTAGCGGAGGCCGCCGGCCATTTTCTCGCTCTCCGGCAAGTTTCGCAACCACAGCATAGCGGCCGCCCCAAGAAGCGGACCCGGCACCAGCAGCAGGAAGGCCCAGCGCCAGCCACCGATGAAGTCGGCGAAGCGCGGCGTCAGCCAGATGGCGAGCACCGTCAGCGCAAAGCCGGCGCCAAGCTGCACCGACAGCGCCGTGCCGACGAAGCGGCGATCGCCGAGCTCGGTCACTGCGGCTGAGAATTGCGCCGAATCGCCGATCACCGAAATACCCCAGACGACGGCGACCAGCATGAACAGCCAAAGCGGCCCGGCAAACAGGAAGCCCATCAGCAGCGCACAGCTTCCC
>NZ_RZST01000492.1:0-3262 GCF_003997575.1 Mesorhizobium sp. M1A.F.Ca.IN.022.07.1.1 | reverse complement strand
GCGCGCCCACTGGACGTTCGTCAGTTCGTACCGTTTGGCCATCCGTCGCGCTCCGAATCAGAACCCTCGGAACACAATGAATCAACGCCAAACCGCGTTGAGAATCCTGAATGTAGATTGGACCTAGATAGGCCCCCTGCCGAAAACCCGGGAAGGACCCTCGCCATCGTGCTGGCGGTCGGCCTCACCATCATCGCCTTGTTCTTTATCGGCTTCAGATATTCGGAGCGCGATCAGGGAGCCTTGATCGTGCCCGGAACGGTGCAGGGCAGCAAGTGATCGAGCCGAAATCCTTGCCTGCTGCTAGGGCGCGGAAAAGGCTGTAACACTTTGATTTGCCTATCATCCCCTTCAAATCTTTTAGTTTCGGGATCATACGCCAGGGGAAGAAACAGGTTTTCCGAAACGTTTATCGAACAGGCAACGGTCAGCGCTTGGCGCCTGCCAAGGCGCGCTCATGAGCAAGGAACCCCTCCGGCAACAGCGCGCACCGCGCCGAGGCCCAGGGAGACAGTACATGTCCGCTAACGCCTACATCAACCGGATCGCGACGGCGGTTCCCCAGCATGAAGTCCACCAGTTCTACCTGCGCTACGCGGCCTCCATGCTCTGCAGCGACCGCAGGAAACTATTCGAACGCATGGCCGGGCTTGCCGGCATTGACCACCGCTTCTCCTGCTTTGCCCCGGCTCTCGACCCCGAAGGGCCGTCGGTCGATCTCGGCGGGATCTTCAAGCGCGGGGCATTTCCCGGGACGGCCGCCAGAATGGCTATGTTCGCAGAGGCCGCCCCCGCGCTGGCGCAAAAGGGCGTCGACGGGCTGCATCTCGGCAACGAGGCTTCGCGCATCACACACCTCATCGTCACCACCTGCACCGGTTTCTCCGCGCCCGGCATCGACCTCGACCTGGTTCAGCGCTGCGGCCTTGCGGACGGCGTCGAACGCACGATGATCGGTTTCATGGGCTGCTACGCTGCGGTCAACGGCCTCAAGCTTGCACGCCACATCGTACGCTCCGATCCGGGGGCAAGGGTACTGCTGGTCAACATCGAGATCTGCACACTACACATCAGGGAAACCACCGAACTGGAAAAGCTGCTCTGCTTCTGCCTCTGGGGCGACGGCTGCGCTGCGAGCATCGTCACCGCCGAGCCGCCCGGCATCGAGCTCGACTCCTTCCGCTGCGCCGTCGCGAACGAGCAGCGCGAACTGATGACCTGGGATATCCGTGACCAAGGTTTCGACATGGTTCTTTCCGGCAAGGTACCGGCCGCTGTCCAGGAAGCCCTGCGCAGCAACCGGGACGCGATCCTCGGAGGCCGGGCGCCGGAAGCGATCGACCTCTGGGCTGTGCATCCCGGCGGCCGCAGCATTCTCGACGCCGTCGAAAGGGCGTTTGAACTCGAGCCCGCCGCGCTCGAGCCGTCGCGCGAGGTGTTGCGCCAATATGGCAACATGTCGTCGCCAACCGTCATGTTCGTGATGGAGAAGATGCTGAAGCAGCCGGGCGGGCTGCTCGGCTGCGGCATGTCGTTCGGGCCCGGGCTGACGGCCGAGACCATGCTGTTCAGGACCGTCTCATGAGTGCGCTCGCTGAACGCAGCCTCGTTCCGGAAATCCTGGACGGGCTCGCGGCCGACGATGCGCGGGCAATCCGCTCGCGCCGCGATCTCGCCCGCATCAACGCGCTGATGTTCCAGGCGCCGATCATGGCTTCGCTCATGCGGAAATTTTTGCCGAGGCCGCCCGGCCGCATCCTGGAGATCGGCGCCGGCGACGGCACCTTCATGCTCAAGGTGGCGTGGCGCATGGCACGCGATTGGCGCGAGGTGGAGCTGACGATGCTCGATCGCGTCCGCCTCGCCACGCCGAGGCTCGCGGCGGATTTCGCCGGGCTGGGATGGAGGGTCGAAACCATCACCGCAGATGTCTTCGATTGGGCGGAGAAGGGGGATGGCAGACCCTTCGACGCGATCACGGTCAACCTCTTCCTGCATCATTTCAGCGATGCTGCACTGCTGCGGCTGTTCTCGCTATTGCGGCCCAAGGCGCCGCTCATCCTGGCGACGGAACCGCTGAGGGCGGGCTTTGCACTGATCGCGGCCCGGCTTCTGCCGGCAATCGGCGTCAACGACGTCACGCGACATGATGCGGTTGAAAGCGTCCGCGCCGGCTTTCGCGGCCACGAGCTTTCCGATCTTTGGGCTGCCGCCGGCGGCAACCCGCTCGAGGAACGGCGCGCAGGGCCTTTCTCGCATGTCTTTGTCGGGGCCTCGGCGATCCAGGTTGGGGATGCGCCCAGGGATAAGCCGTGAAGCGCGCATCCACCCACGATGCGATCATCATCGGCGCCGGCCCGGCGGGCACGTCGGCGGCGCTGGCGCTCGCCCGGCGCGGATGGGCTGTCGCGATCGTGGAGAAGAGCGCGTTTCCGCGCCGCAAGGTATGCGGCGAATACATCTCGGCAAGCAACCTCGCGCTCCTTGACCGGCTGGGTATCGGCGATGCTTGGCGCGGCGAGGCCGGTCCGGAAATACGCCGGGTCGGCCTCTTTTCCGGCAATGCCAGCATCGAGGCGCCGATGCCGGGCGCGCGATCCGGACCCGCAGCAAGAGACGGCTTCGGCCGCGCGCTTGGCCGCGACATATTGGACACGCTGCTGCTCGACGCGGCCCGCTCGGCTGGCGTGGAAGTGTTCCAGCCCTGCCGTGCCGTCGCCATCGAAAGGGATGGCGACCGCCAGGCGGTGCGGATCCAGGCTACAAGCGGCAGTCCCGGCGAGGAGGGGATGACCCTGCGGGCATCGGTAATCGTCGCTGCACACGGTTCGTGGGAGCCGGGGCCGCTGCCGAGCCAGCTCGGGAAACAAAGCCGCTCCTCGGACCTGCTCGGGTTCAAGGCACATTTCACCGGGTCGGCGCTGCCGCCCGATCTGATGCCGCTGCTCACTTTTCCCGGCGGCTACGGCGGCATGGTGCTCGCCGATCGTGGCCGCCTATCGATCTCGTGCTGCATTAGGCGCGACGTGCTTGCCCGGCTGCGCGGCAGCCTTGCCCGCGAACGCGGCGGCCATGTCCCGGCGGCCGAAGCCGTCGAGCGTCACATCAGGGCGACATGCCGGGGCGCGCGGGACGCGCTGGCGGATGCCCGTCTCGATGGTCCGTGGCTGGCCGCCGGTCCGATCCGGCCGGGCATCCGCGCAGGCTACGAAGCAGACATCTTCCGCGTCGGCAATGTCGCTGGCGAGTCGCATCCGATTAT
>NZ_RZST01000491.1:0-3264 GCF_003997575.1 Mesorhizobium sp. M1A.F.Ca.IN.022.07.1.1 | reverse complement strand
GTTTCGACGCTGCACGACCGCGGCGCCAAGGTGCTGGTCGAGGGCATCGAGCATGCCACGCATCTGCGCGTCGCGCTCGATGGCGGCGTCGACCTCCTGCAAGGATATCACCTCGCCCGCCCGGCGCTCGCCGGCACCATCTTCAACGAAGAGCCGCTGGCGATCGATGCGCTGCTCGGCATGGACAACAAGGTAGTGCCTTTGCATCAGCGCCGCTGATGCTTTCACTCAAAAACAAATCACTGGATGAACTGCGCACAGGCGAGTTAGAGGCAGCTGATCGTTCGTCGCGCGCGGAGAGGGCCATGATCCTTTATGACATGATCGACAGCGGCAATTGCTACAAGCCGCGTCTGTTGATGGCAAAGCTCGGCATTCCCTTCACCCGCATCGAAGTGAGCTCGCACACCGGGGAGACGCGCAAGGCCGACTATGTCGCCAAGAACCCCAACGCGATGGTGCCGCTGATCGAGCTCGACGACGGCCGACGCATCGCTGAATCCAACGCCATTCTGCTCTATCTCGCCGAAGGCACGCGCTTCCTGCCGGCCGACAGATATGAGCGGGCGCTGGCGTATCAGTGGCTGTTCTTCGAGCAGTACAGCCACGAGCCCTATATCGCGGTGCGCAAGGCGCTGCTCACATTTCCCGAGAGGGCGAAGGATGCGACGCCGGAACGGTTGGCGCTGACCTTGGAGCGCGGCAACAAGGCGCTCGGCGTGATGAACAAGCATCTGGAGCAGAACGCCTTTTTTGCCGGCGCCAGCTACAGCGTCGCCGACATTGCGCTCTATGCCTACACTCACACCGCCGAGATGGGCGGTTTCCAGCTCGACGCCTATCCGGCCGTGGTGGAGTGGCTGAAGCGGGTCGAGACGGACAAGGGGCACGTGCCGATCGAGTGGGTGGGGTAGTCTGTTTCTATGCCGCAGCATTTTGCAGCCGCCGAATGCTGGCTATTTGATGAGACGATCGTATTCGGCATGGGGTGCCGATCCAGATCCAGTCGAAGCATCAGCGCTTTCGAGGGCCAAGGCCCGATAAGTGTCGTCTATCCTCGCCGACCAAAGCTCTCCCACCTTTTGAAATGGAGGGATGGATGTCGCGGATTGGTCTCATCGAAGTGAAGTTCTTGTCGGCCGGCACGGCGAACGGCCTTTGGTCACGCAGTTTGCCGGCAGCAAAGTGGGACCACAAGCGCGGGCGGCGGCTTGCCAATTCAGGCAACAAAAAAGGCGGGACAATGCCCGCCTTCCTATGCCGGTAGCCTGATCGGAAGCGTTGGGGCCGGGCCGGCAGCTATCTGCTGTTCCAGCTTGTCGGGTCCTTTCGCTCCGGCGCGCTTATCGCACGACCGTCAGTACATCCGTGACTTGCCGCCCGCTCCAGGCTCTCGCCCGGTGCGCGTCGCTAACTAGGCGCATTGTGCAATGCCAGGCGATCACGCCCGGCTGCAAAATGCCAGCGCCAAATCAGGCTGCCTTGCTCAGAGACCCAGCAGCGGACTTGCCGGTGCGGCGGTCCTGCTCGATCTCGAAGCTGATCTTCTGGCCTTCAACGAGGGTGGTCATGCCAGCGCGCTCGACGGCGGAGATGTGGACGAAAACGTCCGCGCCGCCATTGTCGGGCTGGATGAAGCCGTAGCCCTTGGTGGCGTTGAACCACTTAACCGTACCAGTTGCCATGTAGAGTCCTTCACATTTGCTTCGTTTGACCGGACCAAAGCCCGGCCGGTGGTATCGAAATTTTGGAGATAGACGTCAGCAAACGCGAAGATCGCGGCCCGATCGATCGGCCAAATTCAATGCGCCGGATATAGTATGGTTCGCGAACGAAAACAAGATGGCGTTACCGGCATGTGCCGCGATAGCGTCCAACGGAGCCCACTGCGCTTGGAAGGTTTGCAGCCGGGGATGCGTTGTGGAGGGAAGATGCGCTTGCTGTTGCGGGAGAAGATCATGAGGACAATTCTGCTTGCCGCCTGCCTGATGTTGGTGGCCGCCGAGGCGCAGGCCGTCTCGCGCTACGACCCGACGCGCATGAGCTGCGACCGCGTGCGGGCGACGATCGCCAGGCAGGGCGCGGTCATCCTGCGCTATCAGTCGACGCGCGTGCCGGGACTGCCGCTTTATGACCGCTATGTGCGGGACGAGCGCTTCTGCAACATGGGCGAGGTGAGAGCGCGGGCCTATGTGCCGAGCGCCGATACTAAATCCTGCCCCGTCTATATCTGCAAACGGCCGGACTTCGACCGGCATTTCCGACGGCGGATCTTCCCACGCCATTAGATTCCTTTCGGCAAGCTGTGTCAGAACGCGAATGATGCCTGAGCGGCCGGCGGCGGACCGACCCGCACGCCTTCCATGGCCAGCATCTTCTCCTTGGTGGCCGAGCCGCCGGTAGCCGAGAAGCCGCCGATCTTGCCCCCCGCGGCAAGGATGCGGTGGCAGGGAATCACCAGCGGCACCGGATTGGCGCCGAGGGCTGCGCCGGTTTCGCGCGCAAGCCCGGCATGGCCGGCCCGCTTGGCCAGTTCGCCATAGGTGGTGGTCTCGCCGAAGCCAAGTTGGCGCGCGGCGTCATAGATGGCGAGGCGGAAATCGTCGACGCCGTCGAGATCGACCGGCACGCCGGAGAAATCGACATCCTCCCCGGCCGCATAGGCCTTGATCGAGGCGATCAGTTCGACCACCCATTGCGGCTGTTCGGTGGAGGTAGAGACGCCGGCATGGCGAAACAGGCGGCGCTCGACCGCTTCGCGGCTGCGCTCGGGCAGGCAGAGCCGGATCAGGCCCTTTTCGCTCCAGGCGATGCCCATGAAGCCGATCACTGTTTCTAACACTGCGTGGCCGGCCGTGATCGGCAATGCGTTTTCCATGGGTGCGCTCCTTTCCGCAAACTGCGAAAAACGGGTACATCTCCAGTACAGATGGGGAACAATATCGCAGTTTGCTTCGAGTCTCGCCACCCGAAAGCTGCACACTGGCCCTGATTGCCCGGTTGGAATCGCTGGTGTAAGGACTTTCAACAACCGACAATCGGACCTGCAGGGCTTGGCAGCGAAAATCATCCTCACCGCGATCGGCGTGCTCGTTGCCGCTGCCGGCCTCAGCGGCTGTACCTCGACCTCACAGATGAAACCCTCGCCGGCGCTTGCGGCGGCATCGACGCCGGCCGCCGAGGACGACACACCGACCATCGCGCTGCCCGAAACCGTTGCTGTGCTGCCGGAGCCTTCCGGCCTCGCTCAGGTGCAAACGGCGG
>NZ_RZST01000490.1:0-3277 GCF_003997575.1 Mesorhizobium sp. M1A.F.Ca.IN.022.07.1.1 | reverse complement strand
GTGTTGTCGATCCTGTTCCGCGAACGGCTTGTGCACATCTTTGAGAGCCGGCCGCGCCCGTTTGCTGCTGTCTCCCGCGGCATCGACGGCGCTGCAGGGATCGTGCTCGCTAGCGTGGCCCTTTGGCAGATCGCAGCAGCTTGAGGGATGGTTAACCGCAGTCGTACAGGGTCGTGTGCAGCTTCAGCTCTCTTCAGGCGGCTTGATGTGGCGGAAAGCCCAAAGCAAGGCCAAGTCGTAGACGATCTTGAGGGCACCGCAGATCACCAGAGGCCAGGGTTCGAACCCCGCGGCAAATAGCGCGCCGGCGATCGCCGGGCTCGCAGCGGCCGCAAGGCTGCGTGGTACAGAGGTGACGCTCGCCGCCGCAGGCCGCTCCGGTGGCGTAACGACCGCCATCACATACGAGGAGCGAGTCGGCACGTCCATCTGGGACAGTGCTGCGCGTACAAGAAGAAATGCCAGAGAGGCATAGAGATTCGGCACCAAGGCGGCCAGGATCAGGCAAATGCTTGACGGGATGTGCGTGAACACCATCGTGTTCACAAGCCCGATGCGCCTCGACAGCCATGCAGCGACCGGAAATGAAACCGCCGACAAAACACCCGACCAGAAGAAGAACGCCCCAGCGGCAGACAGGGAAAGACCAAATTTGCTGAACAGCCACAACGCAACGAGTGACTGCACGGCAAAACCGCCGGCGAAGGCGTCGATGCTGAACAGGGCAGCCAGCTTGTAGACGATGACACGCGAGGGCCCAAGTGCTGCGACGGGCCGGTCCTGTGGAGACGTTTTCGGACCAGCAGGAATGCGCGCGTACACCAGGCCGCCCGCCACGCCAAGAACGGCATAGAGGAAAAACATTGCCTTGAGAGCGGTGAGCCGTGAGATCCCAATCGTCACCAAGAAATCGGGACTGGTTGCAGCAAGGGCGCCAAACGCAGCCGCCAGCGCACCTAACAGGCTATAGCGTGCGAATGCCTTCGTACGGTCCGTATCCGCGACAAGCCGAGACAAGACGGCGTGCTCGAGCGGAACGAAGATGCTGACGCTCCCGGACGAAGGATTGATCGTGCCCAGGAAAGCCACGAGCAGAACAGCTGCATAGGTGCTTGACTGCGTGTAGGCCACCCCGGTTGCGATCATCAGGCCGGACGCAGCCAAAAGCAGGCTCCGCCGGTCTGCTCGCGCCGCCAAGAAGCCGATGCCGAGCGTCAATAGTGCCGAACCCAGGAGTGCGGAGGTTGCAACGACACCAATCTCCAGCGGCCCAAGCCCAATCGACGCCAGATATACCGGCAGAAGCACTGCGGCGAAGCCGTCCCCAAAATCCCGAAGGGCACGCGCCGCGTAGATGTCCGCAGCGCGGCCACCTTCGGTCTCGTAGCAGGGCTGTCCCACGCCGGCCGGGCCAACGTAGCTCCGTTCGGAATCTCGATGCGACGGTGTCAAAGACCTGGCTACCCGTCCTGACCTTCAGTTCTAACATATCCGAAAGATCTCGAGCGGTAACCTTCTCCTGCTGCGGCGGGTGTCGCGTCGGACACAACTGATGCTACGCTCGCGGCCTCACCCCGTGCTAAGACCGTACGCGGGTTGGGACCGTCGCAATAGCTTCTCTCTTCTGGAAGATTGATCACTGAACCTATTGCGTTCGGAGTCTCTTGGACGCTGGTCCTAGATCCGTCAGCCTGCCGCAAGCCAGCTAAGCTAGGCTTCATCTAGCGTCGCCCTCAATTTGCCGCATACGCGATGCAAGCGACGCGACACGTCGGAGAAGACAGATCAGGGGGCCAATCTTCAGGTGCACAAGCAGTGGGAAAAAATTAAGGGGATCGCGTCGAAGTTCATCTTCGCGCTCATCACCCTTGCCCTGCTGCAGATGAGTGCGGCCGGAAGTTCCCATTCGCATGAACTGATTTCGGATTGCGCGAACGTGACGGTTGCTCACTCGCATTCGAACCACTTCGATCCTTCGCACGACGTCACGGAAAATGCCGACGAAGGTGCGGCGGATGACGTTGCGGGTGAGCAGCAGCCGGATCACGCCGAGGGTACGGAGCGCCTGGCTCACGGCGGGGTGCTTTGCTGTGCTGGCCTCTGCCTCGGGCACCCGGGCTTCGAGGGTTGCGAGGTCCGCCATCCAGGAGTTCAGGGTGCGAGCCTGATTGTTCCGGCTGCTTATCGCAGCCGTCCGGGCATACCCACGGCAGGCCCCGAGAGGCCCCCCAGAACCTGAGCAGTCTGATCTTCGCCCGGCCGACAGGCCTCGACGTTCAAAAACTGCTGGCTTCTGAACATGTCCATTTCTTCGCTTTTTCGCGGCCTTTGCCGCATTCACTCCCTTTGTGCTGCCGTAGGCCTGCTTATGCTTCTTTCGTCGCCGCTCTCGGCGCATGAAGGACACGACCACGGCAAACAGCCTGTCATCGCTGCTTCCGCCGCGAAGCCGCGTGTCAGCGTTCAGTCTCCGGCTTATGAACTGGCTGGCATATTCGAGGATGACAAGCTCTCGATCTTCCTCGACCGTTTTGACACCAACCAGCCAGTTCCGGGTGCGAAAATCTCGGTTATGGTCGGCGGCGACGCCGAGATGGCAGCAAAAGAAGCCGACGCCGGCATTTATGTTCTGCAATCCGAGAAGTTCCTGTCTGAAGGCCCGCTGGAGCTGGTCTTTTCAGTAGCACATCCCTCCGGCGACGATCTTCTTATCGGATCGATCGAGCTGCCCCGCAAAAGCCCAGTCCAAGCGGATCAGTCGCGCACGCAGGGGCGTGGCCTGGAGAGCATAATCCCGGAGAAACTGGCCCTGGGCGATTTCGAAGTCGACCGTCTCCAATTGCTGGCCGGCGGCTTTCTTGGTTTCGGGTTCCTCGCGGGCTTGATGGTGCGAAAAGGACGTCGGGCCGCCCCCATCGCAGGGCTCGTTCTTGTCGTGCTGATGGCGACCACTGCCTTTGCATTTAGCCATGAAGGGCACGATCATAGTGAAGCCTCGACCCCGCTGCCTGCCGGGGATGCGCCGCAGCGCATGAGCGACGGAGGCGTATTCCTGCCGAAACCGAGCCAGCGCCTGCTGAGCATTCGAACAGTTGTTGCCAAGCCGGAGCAGGCGCAGAGCGCAGTGACGCTTGTTGGTCGCATCGTCGCCGATCCGAACCGCTCCGGCCTGGTGCAGAGCATCAATGGCGGGAGGATCATGGTCGCAGGGGGTGCGCTCCCACGCCTTGGTCAGACGGTGAGCAAAGGGGAGGTGCTCGCGCTTGTGGAACAGGCC
>NZ_RZST01000048.1:0-23859 GCF_003997575.1 Mesorhizobium sp. M1A.F.Ca.IN.022.07.1.1 | reverse complement strand
GGTGTAGACAGTGCCGTCGTCGGACACCGTCCAGCTTTCGGCGGCGCCCGGAATGAGGTTCGTCTTCGGGTCATGCATGACGAGGCCCTGGAACAGGTCGCGTATAATATCGGCCTCGTAGACCGTCGACGTCTTGTGCGGATCGACCGTCTCCGCCTCGGCAGCGGATCCGCGATTGTAGACGGTCTCGGCAAAGGCGGGCGTGTAGAAAGCACCGGTCGCCAAGGCCATCGTGGTGGCGAACACGGTCGCCTTCAGCAGGTTTTTGAGCATGAAGTCTCTCCCTTGTTGGCGCGGCCCCTCAACCACGCCTTGAGTGTTGACGCCCCGGAACCGTCAACGGGTCCCTTTTGAGCGCGCCCCGGTTCCCTTCCGGCGGCTGGTGGCGGGAGACTAGACAGAGGAATATCTTATTTCAACTGCCCGCTGCTTGACGTTGAGTGAGCAGCGTTTCGCTAAAACAGCGATATCTAAAGCTTAGGCGTCCCGTTCAACTGTGTGCACCTTTCGGTTGTCCCAGCCGTTTTCTGTTTTTGCAAGCAGGTTTTGGCATTCTCCGGCCCATGCTGAAGAACCGAAATTTCCTTGCTCCTTGGTTCCGTTTCCGGGCTGACGCCGCGGGCACGTCTGCGGTCGAATTCGCCATGCTGGCGCCGATCTTCATCCTGCTATTGCTCGGAATGGTTGCATACGGAATCTATTTCGGCGCCAGCCATTCGGTCCAGCAGATCGCCGCCGACGCGGCGCGAACGGCGATCGCCGGCCTCAACCAGACGGAGCGCCAGGCGCTGGTCACCGATTTCATCAGCCATGACGTCGCCGGCTATGCTTTTGTCGACCCGAAAAAGCTGACGGTCGACGCCAAGGACAGTACCGTCGACGGCAGCCAGTTCATCGTCTCAGTCAGCTATGACGCGCGCGACCTGCCGATCTGGAGCCTGTTCCGGACGCTGCCGTTGCCGGGCACCACGATCCAGCGCCAGTCGACGATCCGGGTCGGAGGCATATGATGCGCTACTCCGCGGGGAGAGTGATGGACGCTGCGCGACGGCTGATCGCCGACCGGCGCGCCAATTTCGCGGTTATGACCGCGCTCTGCACGCCAGTGGCGCTGACGCTGACCGCGTTCGCGATCGATGAGGGCTCGCTTTATAACGAACGCCGCGCCGCGCAGTCGATCGTCGACCTCGCCGCGATCACCGCCGCCGCCAACATCAACAAAGCCCAGCAAGCCGTGCTGACGACGCTGAGGGACAACGGAATCACGTCCGTCGCCGTGCAGCAGCAGGGCACCAAAATCGAGCCGACCGGCAGCAAGGCGGTCGTCGAGGTCGTGCCCGGACGCTATTCGGGGGTCAGTTCCATCGCGGCCGGCAGCCGCTTCGAAGCGGGCAAGCTGCCCTATAATGCCGTCCAGGTGTCGATGAAGAAGCTCGGCACGCTCTATTTCGCCGCTTCGGTGATGGCCCCGCCGGTGATCGGCACGACAGCCACCGCAAGCGCCCAGCCCGCAGCAGCATTCTCGGTCGGATCGCGGCTCGCCAGCGTCAATGGCGGCATCCTCAATGCGCTGCTCGGCGCGCTTCTGGGCGGCAACCTCTCACTCAGCGTGATGGACTACAATTCGCTGATCTCGGCCGATGTCGACGTGCTCTCCTTCACCGATGCGCTGGCGACGCAGCTGCGTCTGACCGGCGGTACCTATTCGGATGTGCTCGGCTCGAAGGCAACGGTCGGCCAGATCACCACCGCGATGGCCAACGTGCCCGGGCTCGACCGCACCGCCAAGCTCGCGCTGCAGACCATGGCCTCGAGCGCCACCAACTCGGTCAAGATCCCGCTTGGCCATCTCGTCGACCTCGGTTCGGTGGGCAGTCTGGGGCTCGGACAGAAGCCCGCCGGGCTTTCGGTCAGCGCCAGCGCCATGAGCATGCTGAGCGCAGCCGCGGCGCTCGCCAACGGCACGAACCAGGTTACGGTCGACCTCGGGGCGACGATACCGGGACTGACATCGACGACGCTCCAGGTCGCCATCGGCGAACCCATGCAATCCTTGCCATGGCTGGCGGTGGGAGAATTGGGCACGGTGGTGCGCACGGCGCAGACGCGCATCAAGCTCAATGCCAGCGTCGGGATTGGAAACGGGAACAACGGCAATGGCTTCGGCAACGGCACCGGAAATGGCACAGCCGGCATTAATCTGGGCGGCGGCGTCAAGCTGCTTGCCGTCAACCTGCCGCTCAATATCGAGGTCGCCTATGCCGAAGCCAAGCTGACCGACATCAGCTGCCCGACCGGCCCCTCCAGCATCAAGGTCTCAATCGCCGCGCAGCCGGGCGTCGTCGCGGCCCATCTCGCCGACAGCAACGCCAGCGGCTTCGCAGATTTCGGCAAGCCGCAATCCTTCAGCGACGCCGACATCGCCGACGTCAGCCTCAAGATGCTGCTGATCAACCTCAATCTGCTGCAGATCAAGGGATCGTCGGCCTTCTCGGTCACCAACATGGCGCCGACGAATCTGACCTTCAGCGCCACCGAGATCGCCAACAAGGCGATCAAGACAGTGTCGACCAAGAACCTGACGCAGTCGCTCACCACCTCGCTGGTGAACAACCTGTCGCTGACGGTCAACGCGCTCGGCCTCGGTCTCGACGCGACCACCCTGCTCGGCACGGTGAAGCCGGCGGTGACGACGCTGCTCAACGGCGTCACCGCGCCGGTCGACAACCTCGTCTACAATGTGCTTGCGGTGCTTGGCGTGCATGTCGGCGAGGCCTATGTGCGGGTCACCGGCGCGACTTGCGGACGCTCGGTGCTGGTCCAGTAGCGACCGTCAGCCAATTCTCCCGACGAAGCACCCCACAGGCGGCAGCGCCAGCGCAGTTTCTCCGAGAACACCGCCAAGAACGCCGGCGACGTCTACGGCAAGAACCGTTATCTCGACATCGCTGATCTCGGCCGGCAGCGTCCAGTTCGCCGGCTCACCGGCGAAGTTGAAGACGCATAGCAAGTTCTCGTTTTCGTGCTGACGGATGAAAGCAAGCACATCGCCCGCCGCCTCTAGGAACCGGATCGAGCCGGCGATCAGCGCCGGATGGCGCTTGCGCAAGGCCAGCATCGAGCGATAGGCGGCAAGGACAGAACCGTCCTCGCCCTCCTGCACATCGACCGCGCGGGCGCGATGCGACGGCGGTACCGGCAGCCAGGGCTTGCCCACGGAGAAGCCACCATTTTCGGCCCCGGCCTCCCACACCATCGGGGTGCGGCAGCCGTCCCTGCCCTTCACGCCCGGCCAAAAACGGATGCCCAGCGGATCGCGCAGGTCCTCATAGGCAAGCTCGGCTTCCTCCAGCCCAAGCTCCTCGCCCTGGTAGAGGCAGATCGAGCCGCGCAGGCAGGACAGCAGCGCGATCGCGAATTTCGCTACCGCATCAGGATTTTCGCCCGGCTGCGTCCAGCGGCTGACATGGCGCATGACGTCGTGGTTGGAGAAGGCCCAGCAGACCCAGCCGTCGGCAACCGCGTTCTCGAACGCCTCGACGCAGCCGCGCACATGGGCGGCCGAAAATTGCGGGCCGAGCAGGTCGAAGGTGTAGCACATCTGCAATTTGTCGCGGCCGGAGGTGTAGGCGGCGAGCGTCTGCAGCGAGCGCTCCTCGTCGCCCACTTCGCCGACGGCGGCACGGTCCGGATATTCGTCGAGCAACGCGCGCAAGCGCTTCAGGAAATCGAGATTCTCGGGGCGCGTCTTGTCGAAGAGATGCTCCTGGAAGGCGTAGGTGGTGGTGGCGACGTTGGTGCCGGCGACGCTTGAAGCCAGCGGCGGGTTGTCGCGCAGCCAGCGGTCGTGGACATAGTAGTTCACGGTATCCAGCCGGAACCCGTCAACGCCGCGCTTCAGCCAGAAGCGCACGGTGTCAAGGACCGCATCCTGCACCTCCGAATTGTGGAAATTCAGATCCGGCTGCGAGGCGAGAAAATTGTGCATGTAGTATTGCCGGCGGGTGGCGTCCCACTCCCAGGCCGGCCCGCCGAACAGCGACTGCCAGTTGTTGGGCGCACTGCCATCCGGCTTGGCGTCGGCCCAGACATACCAGTCCGCCTTGGCGTTGTCACGGCTGGCGCGGCTCTCGACAAACCATTCGTGCTTGTCGGACGAATGCGAGATCACCTGGTCGATGATGAGCTTGAGGCCGAGCCGGTGCGCCTCGGCGACCAGCGCGTCGAAATCCTCCAGTGTGCCGAACATCGGATCGACATCGCGATAGTCCGACACGTCATAGCCCATGTCGGCCATCGGCGACTTGAAGAAGGGCGAGAGCCAGACGGCGTCGACGCCGAGCGAAGCGACATGGGCAAGACGCGACGTTACCCCCTTGAGATCGCCGCTGCCGTCGCCGGTCGTATCCTGGAAGGAGCGCGGATAGATCTGGTAGACCACGCAGCCGCGCCACCATTCGGCATTCCCACCAGCCATTACGAACCCTTCCCGGCGTGGGCGTTTCCGGCCGCCCTGCGCTCGATCATGAAATTGACGGTGCGGCCGGGCAGCGGCCGCGCAAGGTCGATCGCCTGCGTCTCGATCGCCGAACGCCACTCGTAGCCATCTCGCAGCGGCAAGGTGAAGACGCATTGGCGGCGGTCGCCATTGACCATGACGGCAAGGCGACCGCGCTGGCTATCGCCGAGGATCATGACGAGGCGGTGTCGGCCGGGGTCGTTCCAGTCGCTCTCGCCGAGCGGCACGCCGGTTTCGGTCAACCACTCGACGTCGGGGATTTCCATTCCGTCTGCAGCTTTGCCGGTCAGGAAATTCGTGTCGGATAACGGCGGAAAGGCACGGCGCAGTTGCACAAGCGCTGCTGTGTACCGCTCCAGCGCCCGGTCGCGGCCGGCCCAGTCGAGCCAGGTGATGGCGTTGTCCTGCGCATAGGCGTTGTTGTTGCCCTTCTGTGTGCGGCCGAACTCGTCGCCGGCGGTCAGCATGATGGTGCCGCGCGAGGCAAAGAGCGTCGCCAGCAGCGCACGCTGGTCATCGAACCGGGCCTTGGCGATTTCGGCGTCATCGGACTCGCCCTCGACACCGTTGTTCCACGACAGATTGTCATTGTGGCCGTCGCGATTGTGCTCGCCGTTGGCCGCATTGTGCTTCTTCTCATAGGCAACGATGTCGGCCAGCGTCATGCCGTCATGCGCGGCGATGAAATTGACGCTGCGGCTCACCGGCTGGCCCGCCCTGCCGAAGACATCGGAGGAGCCGGCAAGCCGCGTGGCTAAAGCGCCGATCGCGCCCGCGTCGCCGCGCCAAAAGCGCCGGACGTCATCGCGATAGCGGTCGTTCCATTCAAGGTATGGCGGCCGGAAATTGCCGAGCTGGTAGCCGGTCGCGCCAATATCCCATGGCTCGGCGATCAGCACGCGGTCGGCGAGCACGGGGTCGCCGGCGATGGCTTCGAGAAGCGGCGCCTCCGGATCGAACGTGCCGTCAACGCGGCCGAGCACCGGCGCCAGATCGAAGCGGAAGCCGTCGACGCCGGCATGGCGGACGAAATGGCGCAGCGTGTCGAGCACCATCCTCTGCACGACCGGGTGGTCGCAGGCGACGGTGTTGCCGGTGCCGGTGTCATTGGCCAGTCGGCCGTCCGGCATGTGCCGGTAATAGGTCCGGGCGTCGAGGCCGCGCAGCGACAGTGTCGGCCCGAGCCGGTCGCTTTCGCCGGTGTGGTTGAAGACGAGGTCGAGGATCGTGCCGATACCCGCTTCACTCAGCGCCGCGACGGTATCGCGCAATTCGCTCAGGCCGCCCGGTGCCAGGCGGGGATCGAGCGCCATAAAGGTGACGGGGTTGTAGCCCCAGGCATTGTTCAGCCCCAGCGGCGGCAAATGGCGCTCGTCGATCGAGGCCGTGATCGGCATCAACTCGACGGCGGAAACGCCGAGACGCTTCAGATGCTCGACGACAGCCGGATGGGCAAGCGCCGCGATGGTGCCGCGCTGGGCCTCGGGGACGTCCGGATGCAGCCTGGTGAAGGAGCGGACGTTGAGTTCGTAAATCAGGCCGCCGGGCCGGAACAGCGGCGGCTGCGGCGGCTGCGGTTTGGGCAGGGAATGCGCAATTGCCTTTGGCATGAGCGAGGACGTGTCGGCGCCTTCATTGCGTTTGGCGGCCAGCCTCCAGTGATATTGGTATGGACGATCGACCTCGACGGCATACGGATCGATGAGAAGCTTGTTCGGATCGAACCAGAGGCCGCGCTCCGGCGCATAGTCGCCGTCGGCGCGAAAACCGTAACGCGTGCCGTTCCCAAGGCCGGGGACAAGGAGTGCATGCACGCCCTCGCCTTCCGGGTTGAGTTCCAGCCGGTCGATCTCGCGCGCGCCGCTGTCGTCGAAGAGCGAGACCCAAAGACGTCTGGCCGATGAGGAGCAAACGGCAAAGCGGATGCCTTCGGGAGTGATTCTGGCGCCGAGGGTCATGCGGGCCTCTCCCCTTCTCCCCTTGTGGGAGAAGGTGGATCGGCGCGCAGCGCCGAGACGGATGAGGGGCGTTGGAAGGAATGAGGCGTCGATGTTCTGGACACGGGTTTGCGCCAAGCTGGAGCACCCCTCAACCGTCCGAACTTCGCTCGGCCACCTTCTCCCACAAGGGGAGAAGGGGAAATCCTCACCACTTTCAAGTAATCACGCTCGGCTTGTTGCGACCGGTGTGGCTCTTGATGCCGGCGATGTCGTCGGCGGCGGCGATGAGGTCGGCGAGCGCTTCCTGCGTGTCGAGGTCATGCCTCGCCTTGTCGGGCTCGTAACGCTCGATATAGACGCGCAGCGTGGCGCCGGAAGTGCCGGTGCCGGAGAGCCGGAACACGACGCGCGAGCCGCCCTCGAACAGGATCCTGATGCCCTGGTGTTTGCTCACCGAGCCGTCGACCGGGTCGTGATAGGCGAAGTCGTCGGCGCTGGCGATCTTCATGCCGCGCACGCTGGTGCCGGGCAGCGAGCCGAGCTTGGCGCGCAATTCGTCGACCAGTGCGTTGGCGCGGTCTGTCTCGACCTCCTCATAGTCGTGGCGCGAGTAATAGTTGCGGCCGTAGCTTTCCCAGTGCTTGGTGACGATGTCCTTGCAGCTCTCGCCCCGCACAGCGAGGATGTTGAGCCACAGAAGCACGGCCCACAGCCCGTCCTTCTCGCGCACATGGTTGGAACCGGTGCCGGCGCTTTCCTCGCCGCAGATCGTCGCCATGCCGGCGTCGAGCAGATTGCCGAAAAACTTCCAGCCGGTCGGCGTCTCGTAGATGCCGACGCCGAGCTTCTCGGCGACGCGATCGGCCGCTCCGCTGGTCGGCATCGAGCGGGCGATGCCCTTCAGGCCTTCCTTGTAGCCGGGCGCCAGATGCGCATTGGCGGCCAGCATCGCCAGAGAATCCGAGGGCGTTACGAAGATGCCCTTGCCGATGATCAGGTTGCGGTCGCCGTCACCGTCGGAAGCGGCGCCGAAATCCGGCGCGTCCGGCCCCATCATCTCGTCATAGAGATGTTTGGCATGGACCAGGTTCGGATCGGGGTGATGGCCGCCGAAATCGGGCAGCGGCTTGAAATTGCGGCAGGTCCCGGCCGGGGCGCCGAGCCTACGCTCGAGGATCTCCTTGGCATAGGGGCCGGTCACCGCGTGCATGGCGTCGAAGCGCATGCGGAAGCCATATTTGAAATTCGCGCGGATGGCGTCGAAGTCGAACAGGCTCTCCATCAGCTCGGCATAGTCCTTGACCGGGTCGAACACCTCGACCGTCATGCCGCCGGCTTGGAAGGTGCCGATCGTGTCGATGTCGACGGTGCCGATGTCGGCGATCTTGAAGCTCGAGATCGTCTTGGACTTTTCGAAGATCGCGTCGGTGATCTTCTCCGGCGCAGGGCCGCCGTTGCCGGCATTGTATTTGATGCCGAAGTCCTCGTGCGGGCCTCCCGGATTGTGGCTGGCCGACAGGATGATGCCGCCAAAGGTCTTGTATTTGCGGATGATGTTGGACGCGGCCGGCGTCGACAGGATGCCGCCCTGCCCGACCATCACCTTGCCGAAGCCGTTCGCAGCGGCCATGGCGATGGCCGTCTGGATGACCTCGCGGTTGTAGAAACGGCCGTCGCCGCCGATCACCAGCGTCTTGCCCTGAAAATCTTCCAGCGCGTCGAAGATCGACTGGATGAAGTTCTCGGCATAGTGCTCCTGCTGGAAGACAGGCACCTTCTTGCGCAGGCCGGAGGTGCCGGGCTTCTGGTCGGTATAGGGTTTGGTAGGGACGGTTTTGATCATGCCTCAGGCAGCCCTTTTTGAAAGCAGCAAGCGATAGAGTTCGACATATTTCTCGGCGCTCTTGTCCCAGGAAACGTCGGCCTTCATGCCCTGGCGCTGGATCGAGGCCCAGGCGGCGGGTCTGGCATGCGCCTCAACGAGGCGACGGATGGCGTGCAGGAGGGCGCCGCCATTGTTCGGCGCGAATTGAAAACCGGTGGCGACGCCGGCCGAAAGTGCCGCCTCGTTGGCGTCGATGATCGTATCGGCGAGGCCGCCGGTGCGGGCGACGACCGGCACGCAGCCATAGCGCAATCCATAGAGCTGGGTCAGCCCGCAAGGCTCGAAGCGTGAAGGGATGACGATCGCGTCGCAACCGCCCTGCATGATGTGGGAGAGCGCCTCATCATAGCCGATGACGACGCCGACGCGGCCGCGATGCCGCGCGGCCCCGGCAAGCAGCGAGCCTTCGAGGCCGGCATCGCCCGAGCCCAGAACCGCCAGTCGTGCTCCGCGCTGAACGACGCCGTCGACCACGGCAGCCAAAATGTCCATGCCCTTCTGCCAGGTCAGACGGCTGACCACGCAGACGATCGGGCTGTCGTCAGGCTCGAGGCTGAAGCGGTCCTCCACGGCCTTGCGGTTCAGGGCGCGCGCTTCCAGCGTCTCGGCCGAGTAGTTGGCGACCAGGTGCTTGTCGGTCGCCGGGTTCCAGATGTCGACATCGATGCCGTTGACGATGCCGTAGAGGTCGACGGCGCGCATGTTGATCAGGCCGTCGAGGCCCATGCCGAATTCCGGCGAGCGGATTTCCTGCGCGTAGGTCGGGCTCACCGTGGTGATCGCCCAGGCGGCCTGCAGGCCGGCCTTGAGGAAGCCGACGCCGCCATAATATTCGACGCCATCGAGCTGCATCGCCACGCCCGGCAGGCCGAGCTCGCCGAAAATGCCGGAGCCGAACTGTCCCTGAAAAGCAAGGTTGTGCACGGTGATCAGCGACGGCACGCCGATCGCGTTGCCGTAGCGCATATAGGCGAGCGTCATTGCCGACTGCCAGTCATGGGCATGCACGAGGTCTGGCTGGTAGCCGGAGATCGCGCCGCCGGCGATGTCGCCGCCGACCTGACTCAGCGCCGCGAAGCGCCGCCAGTTGTCGGGCCAGTCGGAGCCGGAGGCGGTACCATAGGGCCCGCCCTGGCGGTCGAAAAGATGCGGCGCGTCGAGCACGAAGAGCTCGAGCTCGCCGATCTTGACGGCGTGAACCGAAGCCTTGCCGCCCTGCAGCAGCGGGTACTGATAGACGGCCTTCTTTTTCTTGAAAGCGTCCATCACCACCGGGTAGCCGGGGATGAGCGTGCGCATCGCCACGCCCTTGCTGGCGAGCGCGATCGGCAGGGCACCGGTCACGTCGGCAAGCCCGCCGGTCTTGATCAGCGGGAAGATTTCGGGCGTGACGGACAGAACCTGCATGCGCCTAAGATCCACGGCTAAAGTGACAGCTTGTTGATCAGACTGACAACTTGCCGATCAACCCTATCAGGTTGACAGCTTGTTGATCATATCCTGAGTGATCAGGCAGATGCCCTTTTCCGAAACGCGGAAGCGCTTGGCGTCGAGTGCCGCATCCTCGCCGACCACCAGCCCCTCCGGTATGTGGACGCCATGGTCGATGACGACGCGCTTGAGGCGCGCGTTGCGCCCAACCTGAACGTCGGGCAGCATCACCACTTCCTCGAGCTTCGCATAGGAATTGATGCGCGCGCCGGTGAAGATCAGGCTGCGGCGCAGCGATGCGCCGGAAACGATGCAGTCGCCGGACACCAGCGAGGAGATCGCCTCGCCGCGACGGCCGTCCTCGTCATGCACGAATTTGGCCGGCGGCTTCAATTCGGCATAGGTCCAGATCGGCCAATCCCGGTCGTAGAGATCGAGTTCGGGCGTGACATCGGTCAGGTCGATATTGGCTTCCCAATAGGCGTCCACCGTCCCGACGTCGCGCCAGTAAGGCTCCGACTCGTGCGAGGAGCGGACGCAGGATTTGGCGAAGCGGTGGGCGATCGCCTTACCGTGCTGGACGATGTAGGGGATGATGTCCTTGCCGAAGTCGCGGCTGGATCCTGGCTCGGCCGCGTCGCGGCGCAACTGCTCCATCAAGAACTTGGTCTTGAAGACATAGATTCCCATCGAGGCCAGCGCATGGTCCGGCTTGTCCGGTATGCCGGGCGGGTCGGCGGGTTTCTCGATGAAGGAGATGATGGTGTCCTTCTTGTCGACATGCATGACGCCGAAGCCGGTCGCCTCCATGCGCGGCACTTCGAGGCAGCCGACGGTGACGTCGGCGCCGGCATCGACGTGCTGGCGCAGCATCAGCTCGTAATCCATCTTGTAGATGTGGTCGCCGGCTAGGATGACCATGTATTCGGGGCCATAGGCCTCGATGATGTCGATGTTCTGGTAGACCGCATCCGCCGTGCCCTCGTACCACTGCGTTTCCGAGACGCGCTGGGAGGCGGGCAGGATGTCGAAGCTCTCGTTTCGTTCGGGGCGCAGGAAGTTCCAGCCGCGCTGCAGGTGTCGGATCAGCGAGTGCGCCTTGTATTGGGTGGCGACGCCGAGGCGGCGAATGCCGGAGTTGAGCGCATTGGACAGCGCAAAATCGATGATGCGCGTCTTGCCGCCGAAATAGACGGCGGGCTTGGCGCGCCGGTCGGTCAGCTCCTTGAGGCGGCTGCCGCGGCCGCCTGCCAGCACATAGGCCATGGCATCGCGCGCCAGCGGCTGGGTTCTCTTGATCTCTGCCATCGTTTGCCTCCCTCCTAAGCTGTCCGGACCTTTGCTTCATTCGCGACGAATTCCAGCATGATCGTCGACAGCGGCGGCAAGAGCATCGTCGCCGACGTGCCGCCCCCTTCCCCGCTCGCCACGATCATGCCGCCATTGCCCATGCCGGAGCCGCCATACTCGGCGGCGTCAGTGTTGATGATCTCGCGCCACTCGCCCGCCTTCGGCAGCGGCACGCGATAGTTCTCGCGCGGCACCGGCGTGAAGTTGGAAATGACGGCGATCGGGTTGCCGTCCGGCGCGCTGCGCAGCCAGGCAAAGACCGAATTGTCGCGATCGTCGACGATCAGCCAGGAGAAGCCTTCCGGCTCGCAGTCGCGCGCATGCAGCGCCGGGCGCGAACGATAGAGGTAGTTCAAGTCCCGCACCGCCTGCCGGACGCCGCGGTGCGGGGCGTGCTCTAGCAGATTCCAGTCGAGCGCGCGTTCCTCGCTCCACTCGCGGCGCTGGGCGAATTCCTGGCCCATGAACAGGAGCTTCTTGCCGGGATAACCCCACATGAAGGCGTAGTAAGCGCGCAGAGTGGCGAATTTCTGCCAGTCGTCGCCTGCCATCTTGTGGAGCAGCGTGCCCTTGCCGTGCACGACCTCGTCATGAGAGAGCGGCAGCACGAAATTCTCGGAAAAAGTGTAGACCAGGCCGAAGGTGATGTCGTTGTGATGGTGCTTGCGGTAGATCGGCTCCTTGGAGAAATACTCCAGCGTGTCGTGCATGAAGCCCATGTTCCATTTGAAGCCGAAGCCGAGTCCACCTTCATGCACCGGCTGCGATACCTTCGGCCATGAGGTCGATTCTTCGGCGATCGTCATCACCCCGGGATGATGGCCGTAAAGCTCCTTGTTCATCTTCTGCAGGAAGCTGACCGCCTGCAAATTCTCGCGCCCGCCTTTCTCGTTGGGGATCCACTCGCCTGACCTGCGCGAATAATCGAGGTAGAGCATCGAGGCGACAGCGTCGACGCGCAAACCGTCGACATGGTATTTTTCGGCCCAGAACAGCGCGTTGTTGACGAGGAACGACACCACCTCGCGGCGGCCGAAATTGTAGATGGCGGTATTCCAGTCGGGGTGAAAACCCTGGCGCGGGTCGGCATGCTCGTAGAGCGCGGTCCCGTCGAACTTCACCAGCCCATGCTCGTCGACGGGGAAATGCGCCGGCACCCAGTCGAGGATGACGCCGACGCCGGCACGATGCGCGCCGTCGACGAAGCGGGCGAAGCCGTCGGGATCGCCGAAGCGCGCGGTCGGCGCATAAAGGCCGGTCGTCTGGTAGCCCCAGGACGGATCGTAGGGGTGCTCCGAGATCGGCAGGAACTCGATATGGGTGAAGCCGGTTTCGACCACGTAAGGAATCAGCTGCGCGGCGAGCTCGTCCCAGGTGAGAAAGGTGCCGTCATCGCGGCGCTGCCACGAGCCGGCATGGACCTCGTAGATCGAGATCGCCTCGCGCCGCGGATCGGCCTTTTGCCAGAAGCTGCGATGCGCCTCGTCGCCCCATTGATGCGCGATCGGCGGCGCCGTCACCGAAGCGGTCGCCGGGCGCAGCTCGGACTCGAAGGCGAACGGATCGGCCTTGAGGGGCAGGCGCACGCCGTCGGGACCGATGATCTCGAACTTGTAAGGCTGGCCGGCGCCGAGGTCCGGAATGAACAGCTCCCAGATGCCGGTGTCCTTGCGGTCGCGCATGGTGTGCCGGCGGCCGTCCCAGTCGTTGAAGGCGCCGACCACCGAGACGCGCCGGGCGTTGGGAGCCCATACCGCGAAATGCACGCCGGTGGTCCCCTCATGCTCGATGATATGGGCGCCGAGCTTGTCGAAGAGCCTCAGGTGTGAGCCCTCCGCCATGTAGTAGTCGTCCATCGGGCCCAGCACCGGGCCGAAGGAATAAGGGTCGGTCAGCCACCAGTCGCCGCCGGCATTCCTCGCGTGATAGCGCAACGGCTGACGCTTGCGGATCGAAAGCTTGCCCTCGAAGAAGCCGGCATCGTTGCTGCGCACGAGTTCCCCGGCTTCCTTGCCGGTGAGCGTATAGGCGGTGACGCATTCGGCATTGGGTACGAAGCAGCGGGCGACAAAGCCCTTGCCGGCCGCGTGCACACCCAGAATTGCAAAGGGATCGCCATGTGTTCCGGCGACAATGGCCGCGACATCGCCGGCTGGCGCCAGTCCGTCCGGCCCGCTTGTTGCAGCGGTCGCGCGCGGCTTCCTCATCAGGCGGCGTCCCTCCCTGGGAACTATTCTGGTTTGTGCATATGTTGGCCCAAAACGGCTAGGCACTTTTGGGCGACATGCACGTCCACGTTGTCGGCGGCCTCATGCAATCACATCAGACAGGTACGTTCCAGATTTCTTTCGCGTATTGGCGAATGGTGCGATCGGACGAGAACCAGCCGACGCGGGCGACATTGCGGATGGCGCGCGCGTACCAGTCGGGACTGTTGCGCCAGACATCGTCGACCTCGCGCTGGCAGGCGGCGTAGGAGTCGAAATCGGCCGCCACCATGAACCAGTCGCTCTGATAAAGGCCGTTCATTAGGTCGCGGTAGCGGTTGGGATCGTCAGGCGAGAAGACGCCGGAGGAGATCGCCGACACCGCCTGCGACAACTCCGGCGAGGACGCGATCACGCCGCGCGGATTGTAGCCGTTGTCGCGGCGTTCGGCGACCTCGGCGGTGGTGAGGCCGAAGATGAAGATGTTGTCGTCGCCGACGCGCTCCTTGATCTCGACATTGGCGCCGTCGAGCGTGCCGATGGTCAAGGCGCCGTTGAGGGCAAACTTCATGTTGCCGGTGCCGGAAGCCTCCATGCCGGCGGTCGAGATCTGCTCGGAAAGATCGGCCGCCGGCATCATCACCTCGGCGAGGCTGACATTGTAGTTCGGCACGAACACAACCTTGAGCAGGCCGCGCGTCGAGGGATCGCCGTTGATCACCCGGGCGACGTCGTTGGCCAGTTTGATGATGAGCTTGGCGTTGTGGTAGCTCGGCGCCGCCTTGCCGCCGAAGAATTTAACCCGCGGCATCCAGTCCCGCTCGGGATGCGAGCGGATCTGGTCGTAGAGCGCGATCGCCTCCAGAATGTTGAGCAATTGGCGCTTGTATTCGTGGATGCGCTTGACCTGGATGTCGAACAGCGCTGAAGGATCGAGCCTGATGCCGAGCCGGTCGGCGACTAGGTTTGCAAGCCTCACCTTGTTCTGGCGCTTCACGGCGGCAAACTTCTCGCGGAAAGCGGAGTCGCCGGCAAGAGGATCGAGATCCTTGATCGCTTCGATGTCGTCCATGAAGCGGTTCCCGATCGCTTCGCGGGCAAGCGCGGTCAGGCCGGGATTGCACTGGATCAGCCAGCGCCTGGGCGTGATGCCGTTGGTCTTGTTGTTGATGCGGTCGGGATAGAGCTTGTGGAGATCGGCAAACACCGTCTCCTTCATCAGATCGGTGTGCAGCGCCGAGACGCCGTTGATCGAATGCGAGCCGACGAAAGCGAGATTGCCCATGCGCACGCGGCGGTCGCCATTTTCCTGGATCAGCGAGATGCGGGCGATCTGCTCGCCCGAGAATTTTCCGGTGGCCCGCGTCTCCAGGAGAACCTGGGCATTGATGGCGTAGACGATCTGCATGTGGCGCGGCAACAGACGCTCGAACAGCGGCACCGGCCAGCTTTCCAACGCCTCCGGCAGCAACGTGTGGTTGGTGTAGGCGAAGGTACGCTTGGTGATGTCCCAGGCAAGGTCGAAATCCATGCCGTGAACGTCCATCAGAAGCCGCATCAGCTCCGGCACGGCGACGGCCGGATGGGTGTCGTTCAGGTGGATCGCGGCCTTGTCGGGCAGCGACTTCAGGTCGCCGTACTGGCTGAGGTGGCGCTGGACGATGTCCTGCAGCGAAGCAGTCGAGAAGAAATATTCCTGGCGCAGCCGGAGCTCCTGCCCGGCCATGTGCGAGTCGGCCGGATAGAGAACGCGCGACAGCGCGTCGGCCTTGTTGCTTTCGGCGAGCGCGCCGATGTGGTCGCCGGCATTGAACTTGTCGAGCAGAATCGGGTCGATCGGCATGCCGGACCACAGCCGCAGCGTGTTGACGCGCTTGGCGCGCCAGCCCGCGACCGGCGTGTCATAAGCGACCGCCAGCACATGCTCGTTGGGCCTCCAGACATGGCGCTCCAGGCGGCCGTCCTTTGAGGTGATCGATTCCACCGAACCGCCGAAGCCGACCTCGAAGGAACGTTCGCGCCGCTCGAACTCCCATGGGTTGCCATGGTCGAGCCAGGTCTCCGGCAGCTCGACCTGCCAGCCGTCATGGATCTCCTGCCGGAACATGCCGTTGGCGTAGCGGATGCCGTAGCCGTGGGCGGGAATATCGACCGTTGCCATGCTTTCCATGAAGCAGGCGGCGAGCCGGCCGAGACCGCCATTGCCTAGGGCTGCGTCCGGTTCAAGGCCGGCGATCAAGTCGAGATCCACGCCGAGCGATGCCAGCGCCTCGCGCATGTTCTCCATCAGGCCGAGATTGGAGAAGGCGTCGCGCATCAGGCGCCCGATCAGGAATTCGAGCGAGAGATAGTAGACGCGCTTTTCCTGCTGGTCGTAGGCTTCCTTGGTCGCCTGGATCCAGTGATCGACGACGCGGTCGCGCACCACCTTGATCGAGGCGGTCAGCCAGTCGTAGGGCGTTGCGACGGTGGTGTCCTTGCCGACCCGGTATTTGAGCGACATCAAGACTTCTTCGGCGAGCGCCCAGGGATCGGGGTGGTCGAGAGCGGGGGCTTCGATCGTCATGGCGGGCTTCATATCGCCTCTCGTTCGGTTGGCCTGATCATAGCGGCTTTCACCGTTTCTCCTACCCCAGTTTGCCGCACTGCAGCATATAATGTTAAATCGATTTAGGACGGAGTGTCCATCCGATGCACCTGCGGCCAATTGCTATGGTGGACGGAAATCAGGCCGCCAGCGCGTCCTCCGGCGGCTTCTTGGCGCCGGTCATGAGCGCGACGGCATCCGACATCGAAATCTGCTTCGGATCGACGACGCATAGACGCCGTCCAAGCCGGTGGATGTGGATGCGATCGGCAACCTCGAAGACATGCGGCATGTTGTGCGAGATGAGCACGATCGGCAGGCCGCGCTTCTTGACGTCGAGGATCAGCTCGAGGACGCGGCGACTTTCCTTGACACCGAGCGCCGCCGTCGGTTCGTCCATGATCACCACCTTCGATCCGAAGGCGGCGGCGCGAGCCACGGCGACGCCTTGGCGCTGGCCGCCCGAAAGCGTCTCCACCGCCTGGCTGATGTTCTGGATGGTCATCAGGCCGAGTTCGGTCAGCTTGTCGCGGGCGCGCTTTTCCATCGCCGGACGATCCAGCATGCGGAACCAGCTGCCGAGCGGACCCGGTTTGCGGATCTCGCGGCCGAGAAACATGTTGTCGGCGATCGACAGCGCCGGCGACAATGCCAGGTTCTGGTAGACGGTCTCGATCCCCGCCTCGCGGGCCTCGATGGGCGATTTGAACTGGACCTGCTTGCCGTCCAGCTCAATCACCCCTTCATCGGGATGCACGGCGCCGGAGATCGCCTTGATGAGCGTCGACTTGCCGGCGCCGTTGTCGCCGATCACGGCCAGGATTTCACCCGGGTAGAGATCGAAGTCGCAGTTGTTGAGCGCGGTCACGCGGCCGTAGCGCTTGGTTAGACCGCGCGCGGTGAGAACAGCCTGCTGGGTCATGGTTACACCGAAACCTTTCTGATCCACTGGTCGATCGCCACGGCGCCGATAATCAGGACACCGGTGAGCAGCACTTTCCATTGCGGGTCAGCGCCCAGCATGTTGAGGCCCATCGAGACGACGCCGACGATCATGGCGCCGAACAGCGTGCCGAGGATGGAGCCGCGGCCGCCAAAGAGCGAGATGCCCCCGATCACGGTCGCGGTGATCGCTTGCAGATTGTAGTCGGTGACGGCGGCGGACGGCGAGATCGAGCCGTTGCGGCCGATCGACACCCAGGCAGCGAAGGCGGCGATCAGACCGGCAAGCGTATAGACGGCCATCAGCACAGACTTGGTCTGGATACCGGAGAGTTTCGCCGCTTCCGGGTCGTCGCCGACGGCATAGACATGGCGGCCCCACGCCGTGTGGTTGAGCACATACCACAAGAGCAGCACCAACAGGACCATGGCGATGACGCCGGCCGTCAGCACGGCGGAGCCGACCCTGAAGCTCAGCGCGAAGAGATGCAGCAGCGGCGCCTGAGCGTCGACATCGGCGTCGCGGATCGTCTCATTGGCCGAGTAGATGAAATTGGTGGCCATGACGATGTTCCAGGTGCCCAGTGTCACGATGAAGGGCGGCAATTTCATATAGGCGACCAACAAGCCGTTGAGCATGCCGCAAACCGCGCCTGCGCCAAGCCCAAGCACCACGGCCAGGATTGTCGGCATGCCATAGGTGATGGCGCAGTTGCCCATGACCACCGCCGAGATGACCATCACCACGCCGATCGAAAGATCGATGCCGGCGGTCAGGATGACCAGCGTCTGGGCAGCGCCCAGGATGCCGACGATGGCGATCTGCTGCAGGATCAGCGTCAGCGTGTAGGACGAAAAGAAGCGGCCGCCGATGGCAACGCCAAAGATGATGACCGACAGCACCAGCACGATCAGCGGCACCGCCGCCGGCGTGGAGTGCAGGAAATGCTGGGCGCGCTTGACGAACGACTTGCCGTGCTCGTCGAAGGCCGCGACGCTGCTGTCGCTGCCCGAAAGTACCTTCTCGAATTCCTGAATCTGAGACATGTATCCTCCCGTATGCGCACAGCCTTCTCATTGCTGCGCGCGCCGTCGACGCCTCTTCCGGTCTGTCGCCAGGATTGTCCGCGCTTGACGAAGGCGCATCGTCCACCCGATGCGGCCGGGGATCAAGCCCCCAGCCGCAAGCTTTGTGAACCGTCAGAGCGTCAGCCCCAGCACTTGGCGAGGCCTTCCTTGGTGTCGATCGACTTGACGCCGTTGGCCGGCTTGTCGGTGACGAGATTGACGCCGGTGTCGAAGAAGTTCTTCCCTTCGGTCGGCTTCGGCTTCGTTCCGTCCTTGGCAAATTTGGCGATCGCCTCGATGCCGAGCGCCGCCATCTGCAGCGGGTACTGCTGCGAGGTGGCGCCGATAACGCCCTCGGCAACCGACTTGACGCCCGGGCAGCCGCCGTCGACCGAAACGATCAGCACCTGCTTTTCCAGACCGACGGCCTTGAGCGCCTGGTAGGCACCGACTGCGGCCGGCTCGTTGATGGTGTGGATGACGTTGATGGTGTTGTCCTTTTGCAGGAGGTTCTCCATCGCCTTGCGGCCGCCTTCCTCGTTGCCGTTGGTCACGTCGTGGCCGACGATGCGCGGATCGTCTTCGTCGCCGATCTTGTTGGGATCCTTCACGTCGATGCCGTAGCCCATCATGAAGCCCTGGTCGCGCAGAACGTCGACGGTCGGCTGGGAGGGAGTGAGGTCGAGGAAGCCGATCTTGGCGTCCTTGGCCTTGTCGCCGAGCGTGGCGGCGGCCCAGGCGCCGATCAGCTTGCCGGCCTCCAGATTGTCGGTGGCGAAGGTCGCATCGGCAGCGTCGATCGGATCGAGCGGCGTGTCGAGGGCGATCACCAGCAGGCCGGCGTCACGCGCCTTCTTCACCGTCGGCACGATGCCCTTGGTGTCAGAGGCGGTGATCAGGATGCCCTTGGCGCCGTCGGCAATGCAGCTCTCGATCGCCGCGACCTGGCTCTCGCTGTCGCCGTCGATCTTGCCGGCATAGGTCTTCAGGTCGACGCCGAGTTCCTTGGCCTTGGCGGTGGCGCCTTCCTTCATCTTCACGAAGAAGGGATTGGTGTCGGTCTTGGTGATCAGGCAGGCGCCGACGCCCGCAGCCGATGCGGACGAGGCGAATGCGAGCAGGCCCAGCCCGGCCGCCGCGAATACGGTGGACTTCAGCAGCGATTTCTTGGTCACGATTTCCTCCCAATGGAACCATTCCGGACGCCGGCCAACCCGGCGCCTCGAGCGCATCCAACCATTTTTCCCAGCGTGGACGCCACCCCAAAAGACACCAGTCCGCATCATCTGTCAATAATTAAATCACTCTTATTTATTATTGACAGACTTGCGCTGTTCACTCATTCTGAACGAAAAGCCAGTGTGGGGAAACCGACGGGAGGAACAGGGTGGAGACCGGCATTGCGAGGCACGGTTCGCCCGAGGCTCTGGAGAGCCGGCTGCATCGCGGCACGAACCAGAGCGGCATGCGCGACCACAATGAAAGGCTGGTGCTGTCACTGGTGCGCCAGCATGGCAGCCTCGCCAAATCCGACATCGCGCGCATGACCGGGCTGTCGGCCCAGACGGTATCCGTCATCATGCGGGAGCTGGAAGAGGACAAGCTGCTCGTGCGCCAGGCGCCGCTGCGCGGCAAGATCGGCCAGCCGTCGATCCCGATGGCGCTCAATCCGGAAGGAGCTTTCTTCATCGGTCTCAAGATCGGCCGCCGCAGCGCCGAGCTGGTGCTGATCGACTTCCTCGGCAATGTGCGATCGATGCTGCAGAATTCCTATCGTTATCCGGCGCCGCGCGAGACGGTGGAGTTCGTCGGCGCTGGGATCAAACAAATGCGCGGCGAGCTGACACCCGCGCAGGACAAGCGCATCGCCGGGCTCGGGATCGCCATGCCGTTCGAGCTTTGGAGCTGGGCCGACACAGCCGGCGCGCCGCGCGAGATCATGGATGAATGGCGCCATCGCGACATCCGCGCCGACATCCAGTCCCAATGCGACTTTCCGGTCTATCTGCAGAACGATGCCACGTCCGCTTGCGGGGCAGAGCTCGTCTTCGGCCAGGCAGGCGCGGCGCGCGACTTCGTCTATTTCTATATCGGCGCCTTTGCCGGCGGCGGCATCGTGCTCAACGGCCGGCTGTTCGGCGGGCCGACCGGCAATGCCGGCGCCCTGGGTTCGATGCCGGTGCCCGGGCCGGACGGCAAGCCGACACAGCTTATCGATGTCGCCTCGATCGCCATGCTGGAAAAGGCGCTGAGCGCCAAGGGCATCGACGGCTCCTATCTGTGGACCTCGCCGCAGGAATGGGGCGAGATCGGCGCCGAGCTCGACGACTGGATCGCAAGTGCTGCACAAGCGCTGGCCTATGCGATCGTTGCCGCCTCGTCGGTCATCGATTTCGAGGCCGCGGTGATCGACGGCTGGATGCCGCTCGACGTGCGGCGGAGGCTTGTCGATGCGGTGACGGACGCGATCACCGGTATCGACGCCGAGGGGCTGAAGCTGCCGGTCGTACGCGAAGGAACGGTCGGCATCCATGCGCGGGCGCTTGGCGGCGCCAGCCTGCCGCTTTCCGAACGCTTCCTGATCGGACCGACGACGATTTCCAGGAGCGCCTGACCATGCTGATCGGCATTCCGTCGCTGCTCGGTCCGCAGCTTCTGGCGACGCTCAGGGCCATGGGCCATGGCGACGAGATCGCCATCGTCGACGGCAATTATCCGGCCGAGGAACAGGCGCGCAGGCTGATCCGCGCCGACGGCCATGCCGTCATTTCGGTGCTGGACGCCGTTTTGAGCGTGCTGCCGGTGGATGAGGCGGTGCCGGAGGCCCTGTTCCGCGCCTCGGTCAAAGGCGATCCGGCGCTCGCCGATCCCGTGCATCACGAGATGGAAGCGGTCTGCGCCAAACGCGCGCCGGGCCGCAAGGTGATTGCGCTGGCGGGGGCCGACTTCTATGCACGCGTCAAGGCCGCGCATGCGATCGTCGCGACCAGCGAGCCAAGGCTTTATGCCAACATCATCATCCGTAAGGGCGTGATCCATCCGCCGGAGACCGAGACACAATGATCCTCTGCTGTGGCGAAGCCCTGATCGACATGCTGCCGCGCACGACGGCGGAAGGCGAAGCGGCCTTCGCGCCTTATGTCGGCGGAGCGGTGTTCAACACGGCGGTCGCGCTCGGACGGCTGGGCGCTCCGGCAGGCTTCTTCTCAGGTCTCTCCTCCGACCTGTTCGGCGGCCAGCTCCGCGAGGCGCTGGGAGCCAGCAAGGTGAGCTCGACCTATGCGCACACCTCGCCCAAGCCGACCACGCTCGCCTTCGTGCGGCTCACAGATGGCCAGGCGACCTATACGTTCTACGACGAGAACACCGCCGGGCGCATGCTCGCCATCGAGGACCTGCCGAAGCTCGGCGCCGAGATCGAGGCGATGCTGTTCGGCGCGATCAGCCTGATCTCGGAACCGGCGGGATCGGCCTATGAGGAGTTCATGCGGCGCGAGCACAACAGCCGGGTGATGATGCTCGACCCCAACATCCGGCCCAACTTCATTCCGGACAAGGCCAAGCATCTGAGGCGCATCCGCGAGATGATGGCGATGGCCGACATCGTCAAACTGTCGGACGAAGACCTCAACTGGTTCGACGAAGCGGGCTCGCACGAGGAGGTCGTGCGTAACTGGCTTGACCGCGGTCCCAGCCTGATCGTCGTCACCCATGGCAGCGAAGGCGCCGTCGGCTTCAGCAGGGAGCACAAGGTCACGGTGGTGCCGCGGAAGGTGAAGGTGGTCGACACCGTCGGCGCGGGCGACACCTTCAATGCCGGCATCCTTGCCTCGCTGCACGAGCAGGGTCTGCTCACCAAAGCAGCGATCGGCGGCCTCTCGGAGGAAGCCATCCGCAGCGCGCTGGAGCTTGGCGGCAAGGCGGCCGCCGTGACGGTATCTCGGGCCGGCGCCAACCCGCCATGGCGGCACGAAATCGCCTGATCGGCTGACCGGTCCCGCCGGCGATCCGTGCCCGAGCGATCACTTTATGTTTCGAAGGGCCGGAACAGCGCGACAAGAGCCGCTTCGAATACGCTTGGAAGCCCGGATTTCCGGCTTCTTCTGGCAATGCGCAGGCAAAAAACGGTAACAGGCTGCGACACTTGCGCAATTCGCCCTGGCCATGGCCGGCTTTTTCAGCCGTGGCAAGTCTGGTACCAGCGGGCCGGTTTACTGGCAGCATCTGAGGCCGACATGCAGTTCATCGATCTTGGCGCGCAGCGCGAACGAATCCGCGACCGGCTGAAGGCCGCGATCGACACGGTGGTCGAAGACGGCCGTTACATCCTCGGCCCGCAAGTCGCAGAATTCGAGAACAAGCTCGCGGCTTACGTCGGCGTCAAGCATGTGGTGGCCTGCGCCAACGGCACCGATGCGCTGCTTCTGCCGCTGTTTGCGGCCGGCATCGGTCCGGGCGATGCCGTGTTCGTGCCAAGCTTCACCTTCGCCGCGACGGCCGAAGTGGTGGCGCTCGCCAAGGCCAAGCCTGTCTTCGTCGACGTCGATCCCGACACCTACAACATCGATATCGCCAGCCTCGAGGCGGCGATCGACATGATCAAGAAGCAAGGAAGGCTGAAGCCGAAGGCGATCATCCCGGTCGACCTGTTCGGACTTGCCGCCGACTACGAGGCGATCATGGCGATCGCAAAGCGCGAGAGCCTGCTGGTGATCGAGGACGCCGCCCAGTCGATGGGCGGCTCGGCCGACGGCACGATGTGCGGCGCCTTCGGCCATGTCGGCTCGACCAGCTTCTATCCGGCCAAGCCGCTCGGCTGCTACGGCGACGGCGGCGCGATGTTCACCAATGATGCTGCGCTCGCCGACAAGCTGCGCTCCTTCGCCTTCCACGGCAAGGGCGAGACGCAGTACGACAACATCCGGGTCGGCATCAATTCGCGCCTCGACACGCTGCAGGCGGCGATCCTGATCGAGAAGCTCGCCATCCTCGAGGAAGAGATGGTGGCCCGCCAGGCGGTCGCCGACCGTTACGCCAATGGGCTTGGCGACATCGTCAAGGCATCACGCAATCTCGGCCACGGCCGCTCGGCCTGGGCGCAATATGCCATCGAGACGCCGAAACGCGACGGGTTGAAGGCCCATCTCGGCGAAAAAGGCATCCCGTCGGTCATCTATTACGTGAAGCCGCTGCACGAACAAATCGCCTACCGCGATTATCCGCGTACGCCGACCGGTCTTGCGGTTTCGGAGAAGCTGCCGAAGCAGATCCTCTGTCTGCCGATGCACGCCTATCTCAGCGAAGCCGACCAAGACAAGATCATCGAGACGATCCGCAACTATATCGGCTCGAACTCGGCGCAGGTCGCGGCTGCCTGATCTCGGCCCTTGAGCGGGAGATTAAACCTCCACGCCCTTCCCCGTCGCAATGAAATACGGGTTGGCGAAATCCGTGTCATTGGCCTGGTTGCGTTTGCCGTAGACGAGCGGCTGGCCGTCCAGCGTGCGGGTCATGCCGCCGGCGGCGCGCAGCACCGCATCGCCAGCGGCCGTGTCCCACTCCATGGTGCGGCCGAAGCGCGGATAAACGTCAGCCTCGGCGGCGGCGAGCAGGCAGAATTTCAGCGACGAGCCTATCGAGACGATTTCGGTGGCGCCGAGATCGCGGATGAAGGCTTCGGTTTCCGGCGTGTTGTGCGAGCGGCTGGCGACGACGGCGAGCGGCGTGCCGCCTGCCCGCACGGTGATTGGCCGACGGCCGGCGATACGATAGTCGCCGTCGATGTCGATCGCTTCCGCCGTCCCCGCCCGACCGGAGAAGAAACGTCCTGTGCAAGGCGCGAACACGACGCCGACTTCCGGCACGCCGTGGCGGACCAGCGCAATGTTGACGGTGAAATCGGTGCGGCGGTTGACGAATTCCTTTGTGCC
>NZ_RZST01000489.1:0-3315 GCF_003997575.1 Mesorhizobium sp. M1A.F.Ca.IN.022.07.1.1 | reverse complement strand
CATCGACACGCTGCGGCTCGCCGACGATCTGCCAGTCGAACTCCACCCTGCGGCTGCGATCGCCCTCATCGCCGGCGAGCCGCAGCGTGTCGATGAAAAGCGACAGCGGCGACAAAGTGAAATCGCGCACCAGGAGAAACGCAAACTTCTTGGCCATGCTTTGCGGACCTGTCCCTTGCGTTATCCGAAGCTCATTCAGACAAGATCGCCGTCCGGGCTGTCATTGTGCCACCGATCCATCCGGTCTTATATTGTGTACCAAGAAAATACAATCCGTTGACTCGCTTGCAAGTGCATGCGACTCTTCCAACTGTGCCAGGTATGTCGATTGGCAGAGATGATTCCGAAGGTGCGCCATGAAGGGAAGCAAGGGCAGTCTCTATGACGATCTGAAACGTCGCATCCTGACAATGGAACTCGATCCTGACGAGGATCTGGACGAGGTGGCGCTGAGCGAGCGCTATGGCCTGTCGCGGACCCCTGTCAGGGAAATCTTCCGCCGGCTGGAGGGCGAAGGTTACATCGAGATCCGCGCGAACCGGGGCGCCAGGGTCGTTCCGATGAACCATTCGACCCTTCGGCAATTCTTCCTGGTCGCCCCCATGGTCTACGCCGCCATCGGCCGGTTGGCCGTGCAGAATTTCAAGCCTTCGCAGATGGTAGACCTGAAGGACACGCAGGAGCGTTTCCGCGCCGCCAGCAAGTCAGGCGACGCGCTTTCCATGGTGGTCGAGAACAACAGGTTTCACGAGATCATCGGTGAGATGTCTGCGAACGCCTATCTTCAGCCCAGCCTCGGCAGGTTGCTGATCGACCACGCCCGCATCGGCCATACCTTCTTCCGCCCACGCAATGACGACATGCGCAAGCGGCTGCAGACGGCGGTCGAACATCATGACGGCTTCATCTCGGCCATCGGCGCGCATGACGAGGATGCCGTCGTCGACCTGGTGTTCGAGCACTGGGAACTGTCGCGCGAGAACATGGAAATGTTCATCGCGCCGCAGGGAATGAAGGCGGACGCGCTGGTCGGCGATAACTGACGGCCGCTTAGGAAAGCGATTGCGGCCGGGATAGGAAGAACGCCTGCTGCCGGGCCCGGTGCCGGCAGCGAAATCTCCCGCTTAAGACGCAGATTCCGCGGCCGCCACCTCGGGGCACCGATCCGTCAGGCCTGTTCCAGCCAGACCTTTTGCACCGCCGATCGCCGAGGAAGGCAAGAAGGGCGGAACGCTTCGCCTCGGCATGGTCGTGAAGCAAAAAAAGGTCCGCGGGTCGAGATGGCCAATATCAGCCGCACCTGACTGGAGCCGCTGGTCAGGTACCCGCGAATTCACTTCACTTTCGAATCGGTTCTGCTGGAGAGCTGGGAGATCTGCGGCGACGCCACCGAATACCTGCTCCATGTCCGCAAATGCGCGACGGGCGCGCTCTCCAGAATTGTACTCGTGCCATATTTTTTATGTGTACGTAAATTATACAATCTGTTGACTTTCGGATGCTGACGTGCAATCTTGCGCGTTATCAAACGCGATCAACCGGTTTCGAGCGCTGCGACTCCCCGCTTGGGAATTCGCGGATGGCCTCCGTTTTGCCGAATGACGCATTGGTCGAAACGGCCACTCCATCGATGGAGAAATGTCTTGAAGTTTGAGGGCATCTACACGCCGGCGGTGACGCCGACCGGTCCGGACGGTCAGATCGATAACGCGGCCTTCGCCGACGTTCTCGAGTCGCTCATCGAAGCCAAGGTGCACGGCATCATCGTTGGTGGATCGACCGGTGAATATTATGCCCAAAGCGCCCAGGAGCGCTTCGAGCTCGGTGCTTATGCCAAGCAGGTGATCGGCACCCGCCTTCCGCTGGTCATCGGCACAGGCGCTACCAGGACCGAAGATTCGGTCGAATACGCCAAAGCGGCGAAGGAGATCGGTGCCGACGCGATCCTCGTCTCGTCGCCGCCATATGCCTTGCCGACGGAGCGCGAGAACGCGGTTCATGCGCTCACCGTTGACCGCGCGGCCAACCTCCCGATCATGCTCTACAACTATCCGGCCCGCATGGGCGTGATGATGGGCGAGGAGTATTTCTCTCGCGTCGGCAAATCCCGCAACGTCGTCGCCATCAAGGAAAGCTCCGGCGAAATGGGCAATTTGCACCGGCTTGCCCGCAAGTTCCCGCACATCTCGCTTTCCTGCGGCTGGGACGATCAGGCGCTGGAATTCTTCGCCTGGGGCGCCAGGAGCTGGGTCTGCGCCGGCTCGAACTTCCTGCCGCGCGAGCACGTCGCGCTCTACGAGGCCTGCGTGCTCGAAAAGAACTTCGACAAGGGCCGCGCCATCATGAGCGCGATGCTGCCGCTGATGGACTTTCTCGAATGCGGCAAGTTCGTCCAGTCGATCAAGCATGGATGCGAGCTGATCGGCCTGAAGGCAGGCGGCGTGCGGGCGCCGTTGCGGCCTCTCAATTCGGAAGAAAAGCGATCCCTCCAGACTGTCGTCGCCACGCTGAAGCGGACGGTCGCCCAGATCACGTCGGGAGCAAACCAATGCATGAGCCTTTGACCGCCGCCGAATACAAGGCGCTCGCCGCCGAGATTCAATTCCCGACCAATGCCTTCATCGACGGAGCCTTCCGTCCGGCGAATTCCGGCAAGACGTTCAGGACGACCAATCCGGCGACCGGCGAGGTGCTTGCCGACATCGCGGCTTGCAACGCCAGAGATGTCGACTTCGCCGTGGCCAAGGCCAGGGAGGCCTTCGACGACGGCCGCTGGCAGCATCTCGCGCCTGGCGAGCGCAAGACCGTGCTTTTGAAGTTCGCGAAGCTTTTGGAGCGCAACCGCCACGAACTCGCGGTCATGGAGAGCCTCGACAGCGGCAAGCCGATCCGCGAATGCCAGACCGTCGATGTGCCGGACACGATCCATACCATCCGCTGGCATGCCGAGCTGATCGACAAGCTCTACGACAACACCGCGCCCGTTGGTTCGAAGGCGCTGACCATGGTCGTGCGCGAACCGGTCGGCGTCGTCGGCTGCGTCCTGCCGTGGAACTTTCCGCTGCTGATGCTGGCCTGGAAGATCGGCCCGGCGCTTGCGGCCGGGTGCTCGGTCATCGTCAAGCCTGCCCAGGAGACGACGCTGACCACGCTGCGTGTCGCGGAGCTCGCCCATGAGGCCGGCATTCCGGCCGGCGTCTTCAATGTCGTGCCGGGGGGCGGCAAGGAGGTCGGCGAACCGATCGGAATGCATATGGGCGTCGACATGGTGGCCTTCACCGGATCGACGCCGACCGGCCGCCGTTTCCTGCGCTA
>NZ_RZST01000488.1:0-3321 GCF_003997575.1 Mesorhizobium sp. M1A.F.Ca.IN.022.07.1.1 | reverse complement strand
TCAATTGGGGCTATTGCGCCAGCGACCAGGCGCTGCGGAGCTGGTACCGGCCGGCGGTGCCGGCTGGAAAGGGCGTGCCACTGAAGGCGGGCGACGTGAAGCCCGGACGCTGTGCGGTGGTGTCGAAGGCGCTGATGAGCGGTTTCAAGGTGTGAGCATGGCGTTCGGACTCCGCGTCCGCTTTCGCCAATCGGCATCGTGGCGCAATCCAAACCGGTTCGTGCCCTGCACCGCCGCGTGCTAACAGAGGCGCTTTCAACAAGGATGGACAGCGACATGGCAGGAGAAAAAGTAGCTCTGGTGACGGCGGGGGGCAGCGGCATGGGCGCGGCGGCGGCGAAGCGGCTGGCCGCCGACGGCTTCAAGGTCGGCGTGCTCTCCTCTTCCGGTAAGGGCGAGGCGCTGGGCAACGAACTCGGCGGTTTCGGCGTCACCGGCTCCAACCAGTCGAACGAGGATCTGAAGCGGCTGACCGACGGCGCGCTGGAGCGCTGGGGCCGCATCGACGTGCTGGTCAACAGCGCCGGCCACGGGCCGCGCGCGCAGATCATCGAGATCAGCGACGAAGACTGGCACAAGGGCATCGACACCTATTTCCTCAACGTCGTGCGACCGACCCGCCTGGTGACGACGGTGATGCAGAAGCAGAAGGCGGGCGTCATCATCAACATCTCGACCGCCTGGGCGTTCGAGCCGAGCGTCGCCTTCCCGACCTCGGCGGTGGCGCGCGCCGGGCTCGCCGCCTTCACCAAGATCTTTGCCGACACCTATGCGGCCGATAACATCCGCATCAACAACGTGCTGCCGGGCTGGATCGACAGCCTGCCCGGCGTAGAGGAACGTCGCCAGAGCGTGCCGATGAAGCGCTACGGCACATCCGAGGAAGTGGCGGCAACGATCTCCTTCCTCGCTTCCGACGGCGCGGCCTATATCACCGGCGAGAACATCCGCGTCGATGGTGGATTGATGCGGGGGTACTGAGGCTCGTTTCGGCAGGCACAGCTGTCGCTCGCCGGTACGCGGCTGCGGCTGACCGCTGGACAATGGCCGCCGCCTCCCGCACCGTTAAGACTGCAAGGGAGACACGAATGAGCGCTTCACTCAGGCTGGGCATTGTCGGCGGCGCCGGCTGGCTGGGCGGCGCCATCGCGGGTGCCGCGCTTTCGGCCGGCGTCGCGCGGGCGGAGAACCTTGCCCTCTCCTATCGCAGCACCAAGCCGGATCGCTTTCCAGGCGTCTTCTGGACCGGCGACAACCAGGCGCTCGCCAACCGCTCGGACGTCATCATGCTTTCCGTGCGGCCGCAGGACTGGCCGTCGCTCGAGCTGGATGCCAAGGGCAAGCTGGTGATTTCGGTTATGGCCGGCATCCGGATGGCCGAGATCGGCGAGAAGCACGGCACCGGCCGCGTGGTGCGCACGCTGCCCAACGCGGCTGCCGAGGTCGGCAAATCGTACACGCCGTGGATCGCGAGCGGCGACGCCACCGAATTGGACCGCGCGACCGTGCGCGCGATCTTCGGAGCCTGCGGCGTTGAGGATGAGGTCGGCAGCGAGCGCGACATCGACTATCTCACCGGGCTGACGGGCTCGGGGCCCGCCTTCCCTGCCCTGCTCGCCGAAGCGATGATGCGCGACGCCGTGGCCTTCGGCCTCAAGCCGGAGGTCGCGCGCCGCGCGGTCAACACCGTGCTCACCGGAACCGGCCGGCTGCTGGAGCTCAACGACGCTTCACCGGCCGATACGGTCGAGGCCTTTCTCGGCTATCGCGGCACGACAGCGGCCGCGATCGAGACGATGCGCGAAGCAGGCTTCGACCAGGCCGTTGCCAAGGGACTGGCGGCCGCGTTCCTGAAGTCGATCGCGATGGGCAAGGCGTGAGCCGACGACGCTGCCCTTTGAGCGCCGAAGGCATCAGGCGAGCATCCGCCGGATCGGGCCCCGCCGCTCAGGTGAGTCGTGCCGCCTACGCGAACTCCTCGCGCCGCGATGCTTAATTTTTGATAAAAGAAATTAGTAATATTGTGTAAAACTGAGTGAGCCCTCGCGTGCAAATTGTATTAGGGCGTTCTCACTCTCTTTTCTTGCGAATAATTGATCGCTGAACGGCAAATTTTCTCTGTACTATTACACAATTCCTTGGAACGATACCCGGAATTACCAGTTGACCCGCTAGCGATCGGTTGAGTTCGCATCGCCGATTCAAGCAAGCCGTGTATTGCGAGGAGGGTTGTCCGATGAGCAGCTTCGTCAATGCCGTAGGCGTTCCTCTCCCCTATAGCGGCTCGTCCAACCATTGGTACTCGGCGGCGGGGTCCGGACCGGACTTGTGGGGCACCTCCGGAAACGACACCTTCTATGGAGCTTCCGGCGTCAATGTCACCATGCACGGCAGCTACGGCGATGACATCTATTATCTCTATGCCGCGGGCAACAAGGTGGCCGAGGGCTATGGGGCAGGCATCGACACCATCAGCACATGGATGAGCTACACGCTTCCCGACAATGTCGAGAACCTGATCGTCACCAACGCCAAGAACTACGCTTTTGGAAACGACCTGGACAACATCATCACCGCCAAGGCCGGCCACCAGACGCTGGACGGCGGCAAGGGCAATGATGTGCTGATCGATGGCGGCGGCGGTTACGACACTTTCATCATCGCGAAAGGCAACGGAAGCGACCTGATCGCCAATTTTGCCGCGACTGACAGCGTCCGTCTCGATGGCTATGGGTTCACTTCCTTCGACGCCATCCACTCGAACATGATCCAGGCGGGACCGAACGTCATCTTGAACCTCGGATCCGGCGAGATCCTCATGTTCAAGGACACGACCATCGACAAGCTGCAGCCCAGCCAATTCCAGCTGCCGATCGACAAGTCCGACATGACGCTGTCTTTCAGCGACGACTTCAACGCGCTGAACCTCCACAACAGCCAAGGCGGCACGTGGGATACCAACTTCTGGTGGGGCGCGCCGAACGGCAGCACGCTCGCCACCAACAACGAGCTGCAATGGTATATCGACGCCAATTACGCGCCGACGAGCTCGGTCCACCCGTTCAGCGTGAACAACGGCGTGCTCACCATCACCGCGGCGCAAGCGCCGGCGGACATCAAGCCGCTGATCAATAATTACGAATACACGTCCGGCATCCTGACCACGCATGACAGCTTCTCGCAGACATACGGCTATTTCGAAATGCGCGCCGACCTGCCGGAAAACGCCGGCGCCTGGCCGGCCTTCTGGCTGCTGCCGGAAGACGGCTCGTGGCCGCCTGAGCTGGACGTCATCGAAAGATACGGCCAGACCCCGAACTC
>NZ_RZST01000487.1:0-3333 GCF_003997575.1 Mesorhizobium sp. M1A.F.Ca.IN.022.07.1.1 | reverse complement strand
TGTCCTAACTGTCCCGGTGGCAGCACTGTTTCGAATGGGTGACGACTGGGCGGTGTATCTCGCCAAGGCCGGGCGAGCGCGTACGACTGTGGTCAAGATCGGCCACCGGGACAACAAGTTGGCCGAGGTCGAGTCAGGCCTGTCGGAAGGCGATCGGGTCGTGCTGCATCCGAGCGACCGGGTGGGCGACGGGGTAGCCGTGCGCGAGCGGAGCGTTCAATAGACCGAGCTTCAGATCCTAGTCTCGTGTTCGAATGATCGGAAACCGCGCCAAGTACGCACGAGGCAAATTCATGCGGCCATGGAAGAGCGTGGGCGCTAAACCTACTGGTCGCATACAGGACCGCCAGTTCGAACAAGATCAGCGATGGCGAGAGATTGAAACTTGGCTCGGAAGCGGCAAGCTACAAGCGGGCTTCGATTCCGGGATCGCCTGCAGTTCAAATCCCGCCTTGAGCGTCCCGCTGATGGGGACGGAGAGTGGATCGAACCAATTTGCATAGACTCTGAGGATTTCTCCTGATCGAAAAAACCCGAGCTACCGCCTGGTTCAACACCAGCCGAAAATCCGGGGTATCGGCAACCCACAACAGATGCCGCTTCGACCTTGTGGCCGTGGCCGTCACGATGGTTGGAAACAATTTTCTCACGCCCACTCAGAGCGCGGAAAAGAGGAGGCAATCTTGAAAGTTTCCGACCTCAACGAGCCATGAGGACAGGCAGCCCCGGCTCCTCGATCATGGACCTGGTCACGCCGCCGAATATCCGCTCGCGCAGGCGGGAATGGCCGTAGGCTCCCATCACCATGAGCTCGGTGCCAGTATCGATGGCATGCTGGCGAAGAACATCGGCTATTGAATGGTTTGAACTCGGCAGGCGCTCTACCGCCACCTTCACTCCATGGCGGGAGAGATAAGTTGCGACATCCGCCCCAGGTTCAGCGCCATGATGGCGTTCGTCATCGATCGGGTCGACCATGACAACACGCACCTCATCGGCGGGTGCGAGGATGTCGAGCGACTCTCGCACCGCGCGCGAAGCTTCCAAGCTGGCGTCCCACGCGACAAGGACGCGCTTCGGTTTCAACGTCGCGCGCGTTCCCTTGGGGACCAGCAGGATAGGCTTCCCAGATGAGAATAGTGCACCTACGACGACCTTTTCTTTGAGCGTATGGCTTGCGAGCATTTCCGGCCCGACAACGGTCAGGTCGGTGTAACGGGCGCGCCTACCAATAATTTCGTCCGCCCAGGACTGCTCCGGGTAATCGCAGCTGACGTCACTCGACGTGCGGCTTGCCGACAGCATTTTGGAGACCACCGAGTTGCGCTCCTCCAGCCGTTCCATTTCGGCTTCCCGCTCTGCAAGCCAGGCTGGCGAAACAACGGCTGCATATTCGCCGCCCGAGGGAGGCGCAGCGATGACCAGAACAAGCACGGAGAGATGAGCGTCGATTTCTTCGCACAATCCCGCGGCGAGCCTCAGATCATCGTCTCCCTGGTCGGCTCCTGTAACCGTGAGCAATGTCTTGAATAGCATGGCGGCGACTCCTCATCAGAACGAGTTCGATAGACGACCGTAGCTGTAACAAACCGGTCGAATGCCTCCTTGCGCTGAATCAAATTGATCCGTTCGAGATTGATCCCGGTCAACGTGCGCCCGCGCCGCACGCTCTAGGCTGACGTTGATAGCTGGAGGCTGATCAATGAGATTCTGGATGACGATGGGCTTCGCGGCACTGACCCTGAGCGTATCGGCAGCGCAGGAGATGAGCAACGGACAGCAGGAGTACCTGAATTCCTGCGCGGTCTGCCATGGTGTGGACGGCAAAGGCGACGGCCCCTTGGCCGACGAGTTGCGGAAGCGTCCCGCGGATCTGACGACGCTCACGAGGCGCAACGGCGGAGAATTTCCCTACTGGCAGGTTTTCGCGACGATCGACGGCCGCGGCATGATACCGGCGCACGGCGAGCGCGAGATGCCGGTCTGGGGCGACCAGTTCCTGCCCGACGATGTGAAGCGCTACGGCCCATATGGCGGGGAGGCCGTCACCACGGAACGCATCCATAACCTGGCCGGTTACGTCCAGACGCTTCAACGCTAGTACCGCTGCGGAACCGCAGCCGACAAAGATCGTGAATTGGAGCAACCAAGGCGAAGGGCATAGGCGATGATCGTGGACAACCAGGACGTTGTCGTCGGGATATTGAAGGATCCCGCCACCTATGGCGAGGCCGGCCCCGTCGAGACGATCGAAACCCACATTTCCCGAATCTTCCTTGTGGGGCGGCGCGCGTTCAAACTGAAGCGAGCGGTGAAGCTGCCCTATGTCGATTTTTCGACGCCGGAGGTGCGCGCAAAGGAAGTGGAGTTGCACTCCAGAACGGCACCCGGTCTTTATCTCGATGTCCGCCGCATCGCGCGCGCGGGAGATCGACTTAGACTGGATGGCTCAGGGAACTGGTCGACGCGGTTATCGAGATGGTTCGCTTCGATCAGTCGAAGCTTCTCGATCGCATGGCCACCGCGGGAAAGTTGACATCCGCGCTGATGACGGGCGTGGCGCGCATGATTGCGCAATATCACCGCAACGCTGACGTGGTCCATGCCGGCAGCCGGACGGCGAACATCGGCGGCGTGCTTGAGATCAATTCGGCCGGATTTGCAACAAGCCACGTGTTCGATCGAGAGGAGATCGAAACGCTCAACGCGGCGTTTCGCGATGCCCTCGCCCGCCATGCCAGCCTGCTTGATCGGCGCGAAGCCGCAGGCCGGGTCCGCCGCTGCCATGGCGACCTGCATCTGCGCAACATCTGCGTCTTCGATGGCGAGCCTCGCCTGTTCGATTGCATCGAGTTCAACGATCAGATCGCCACCGTTGATGTGCTCTACGACCTCGCGTTCCTGTCGATGGATTTGTGGCATCGCGGCTTCCCGCAATTCGCCAACCTGGTGATGAATCGCTATCTCGACGACGCCGACGACGAAGACGGCTTCATCCTGTTGCCGTTCTTTATGGCGGTTCGAGCAGCGGTGCGCGCACATGTTACGGCAACGCAGGTCGAGGAAGGCAGCTCGGAGTCCACAAAGCTGATTGCCGAGGCAAGGTCTTATCGAGCTCGCGCGAACCCTGCTCGCCCAGACGCCACCTCGGCTCATCGCGATCGGTGGCCTGAGCGGTTAGGCAAGACGACGATCGCTGAAGCGGTTGCTGCTCACATCGGCGCGCCCCCAGGCGCCAGGATCGTCGAGAGCGATCGCATCCGCAAGGCCATGCACGGAGTGCCCGCTGAAACCAAACTTCCAGACAAGGCCTATCGGCGCGGTGTGTCGGAG
>NZ_RZST01000486.1:0-3335 GCF_003997575.1 Mesorhizobium sp. M1A.F.Ca.IN.022.07.1.1 | reverse complement strand
CCGACCATCCCTATCCTGCCCGCAATCCCGCCCAGAACATCGCCGACCTCAAGGCGCAGATCGCCGCCAACGAAAAGGGCGTGGCGGAGTTGCGCAAGATGGTCGCGCATTTTGGCCTCGCTGTCGTCGAGGCCTATATGGGCCATGTTCAGGACAATGCCGCCGAGAGCGTGCGCCGCGTGCTGGAAAGGCTGCCCGACAGTTCCGACTACGAGTATGCCACCGACACCGGCCAGGTGATCAAAGTGAAGATCACCGTCGATCGGCAAAGGCGCGACGCGACGGTCGATTTCACCGGCACCTCGAAGGTCATGAAGAACAATTTCAATGCGCCGGAGCCGGTGGCGCGAGCCGCTGTGCTCTATGTCTTCCGCGTCATGGTCGAGGACATGATCCCGATGAACGCCGGATGTCTCAGGCCGATCAACATCGTCATCCCCGACGGTTGCATGCTCAAACCCTCCTACCCTGCCGCCGTCGTCGCCGGCAATGTCGAGACCTCGCAGCATGTCACCAACGCGCTGTTCGGCGCCATGGGCGCGATGGCCAACGCGCAAGGCACAATGAACAATCTCACCTTCGGCAACCGGCAATACCAATATTATGAGACGATCTGCTCCGGCTCGCCGGCCGGCCAAATGAATTCGGGCCGCGGCTTTGCCGGCACCTCCGGCGTCCACACGCATATGACCAATTCGCGACTTACCGATCCCGAAGTGCTGGAACTGCGCTTCCCGGTCGTGCTGGAAGACTTCCACATCCGCGACGGTTCCGGCGGCAAGGGCAAATGGAACGCCGGCAACGGCACTAAACGCACGATCCGCTTCCTCGAAAAAATGGAATGCGCCATCCTCTCCTCACACCGCAACCGCCCGCCGCAGGGTCTGAACGGCGGCGGCGACGGCGAGGCTGGCTCGACCAAGGTCAGACGCAACGACGGCTCGATCGAGGTGCTGAAGGCCTGCGACCAGACCACGCTCGACGCCGGCGAGGCCGTCATCGTCGTCACGCCGACGCCCGGCGGATTCGGCAAGGCCTAAGACTCAGCGTCAGCAGCCTGTCACCCGCCTGTCACAACGCTGCGCTACCCGCTTGCGCAATGCAAACGGGGAATCAGCTTGCCATGTCGGATGTATCGGGAGAACTCGTTTTTCGACGCGGCAAGGAGGTTGGAAAAGCCGTCTACCAGAACCGCGCCCTGTCGAAGGACGGCATTTCCGAGCGGCTTTTCGCCTTCCTGTTTTCCGGCCTCGTCTATCCCCAGATCTGGGAAGACCCGGAGGTCGACATGGACGCCATGCAGCTTGGCGCCGGCCATCGCGTCGTCACAATCGCATCGGGCGGCTGCAACATTCTGGCTTACCTCACCCGTTCGCCCGCCCGGATCGACGCCGTCGACCTCAACGCCGCGCACATCGCGCTGAACCGCATGAAGCTGGAGGCGGTGCGCCATCTGCCCTCGCAGGGCGATCTGTTCCGCTTCTTCGGCGCAGCCGATACCAGCCACAACTCGGAAGCTTACGACCGCTTCATCGCGCCGCATCTCGACCCGGTCAGCCGTCACTACTGGGAGCGCAGGAACTGGCGCGGCCGCCGCCGCATCGCGGTTTTCGACCGCAACTTCTACCAGACCGGCCTGCTTGGCCTCTTCATCGCCATGGGCCATCGTGTGGCAAAACTGTTCGGTGTCGATCCGGCCGGCATCATGAAGGCCGAGAACATCGGCGAGCAGCGCCGTTTCTTTAACGAGGAGCTGGCGCCGGTCTTCGCCAAGAAGCTGCTGCGCTGGGCGACATCGCGCAAGGCCTCGCTTTTCGGTCTGGGTATCCCGCCGGCACAGTACGACTCGCTGATCACGTCCGGCGACGGTTCGATGGCGAGCGTCTTGAAGGCGCGGCTGGAGAAGCTCGCCTGCGATTTCCCGCTGAAGAACAACTATTTCGCCTGGCAGGCCTTTGCCCGCCGCTATCCGCAGCCCGGCGAGGCAGCCCTGCCCGCCTATTTGGAACAGCGCAACTACAGGACGATCCGCGCCAACACCGAACGCGTCGCCATCCATCATGCCAACTTGATCAAATTCCTCGCCGGCAAGGATGCGGGCTCGGTCGATCGCTTCGTCCTGCTCGATGCCCAGGACTGGATGACCGACGACCTGCTCAACGATCTGTGGACCGAGATCACCCGCACGGCCTCGGTTGGCGCGCGCGTGATCTTCCGCACCGCGGCCGAGCCCAGCCTGCTGCCGGGCCGCGTCTCCAGTTCCCTGCTCGACCAGTGGCGCTACGAAGCCGAGGCCTCGCGCGAATTCTCGGCCAGGGATCGCTCGGCGATCTATGGCGGCTTCCATCTCTATGTGAAGCGCGCCGCATGAGCACGACGGAGCTGCCGGTCCGCCATGCCGATCTGATGGATGGCGTCTATCGCTGGCAGCGCCATATCTACGACATTACCCGCAAATACTACCTGCTCGGCCGCGACCGGCTGATAGCGGGGCTCGACGTGCCGCAAGGCGGCACCGTGCTCGAGCTCGGCTGCGGTACCGGCCGCAACATCGTTCTTGCCGCCCGGCGCTATCCAGACGCCCGCTTCTTCGGTTTGGATATCTCGGCCGAGATGCTGGAGACGGCAAACGCGGCTATCGCTCGCGAAGGTCTCTCCGACAGGGTCGAACTGGCGCGCGGCGACGCCACGGATTTCGATCCGGCGGCGCTCTTCGGCATCGAGCGCTTCGACCGTGTCTTCATATCCTATTCGTTGTCGATGATCCCCGGCTGGGAGAAGACCGTGTCGGCCGCGCTTGCCGCGCTCGCACCCGGCGGCTCGCTGCATGTCGTCGATTTCGGCCAGCAGGAAGGTCTGCCAAACTGGTTCCGGGCCTTGCTGCGCGGCTGGCTGCGGAAATTCCATGTCACGCCGCGCGCCTCGCTGCGCGACGTCCTTGACTCGGAGTCGAAACTTACCGGCGCAACCTTCCGTTTCAGAACGCTTTATCGCGGCTATGCCTGGCTCGGCGTCATCGGAGCTCGGATGTAGAGAGCTTTACTGGTGTAAAGCTTTCACCAGCGCGGCCACCATCGCCTGCGGCCGATAGCCGAGCTTGGCAGGTGTCAGCCCGAGCCGTACCACCACCAATAGCTCCGACGGAATGATGGCCACCGTCTGGCCGTCATGGCCTTCCATCCAGTAGGTGTCCTTGGGCAGGCCGGCGGCAGCGCCCGCGCCCGGATTCTCCTCATCGCCCGGACCCTCGATCCACACCTGGCCGCTGCCGTAGACCTTCGAGGCCGGCGCCGGCTGCCGCCGGCCTGCCCAAGGACACCTACTGGATGGAAGGC
>NZ_RZST01000485.1:0-3352 GCF_003997575.1 Mesorhizobium sp. M1A.F.Ca.IN.022.07.1.1 | reverse complement strand
TCGGTGCTCGGCTGGCTCGATGTCGCGTTCATGTCGCCGACGAATTTCACGTAGCCGCCAAGCGGAATGGCGCAAAGCTTCCAGCGGGTGCCGTGGCGGTCGTTGAAACCGAAGAGCTCCGGGCCGAAGCCGATGGCAAAAGCCTTGACGCCGATGCCGCACCAGCGGCCGATGAGGTAGTGGCCCATCTCATGCACGAACACCACGACGGTGAGCACGAACAGGAACGGCACAAGGGTGCCGAGGACAAAGCCTTGCGTGCTGAAGAGCGCGTGAAGAATCTCGTTCAAGTCATGCCCTCAAAATTCGCCCAGCGCGACAGTCCGCCGCGACTGTGGCATCAATCCGGGCGAATCCGTGGCACGCGTCGTTTTCGCCCATTGGCGACGCCAGTCAGTTCGGAAACAGCCCCATTGCCGGATGGTCGGCGCCCGCCGCAATCCAACCGATGACGTACAGGGCGAACGCAGCCGCGACAAGCCCGTCCACCCTGTCCATGACGCCGCCATGGCCGGGAATGAGATTGCTCGAATCCTTGCAGCCGTGCCGGCGCTTGACCCAGGATTCGAACAGATCGCCGATCTGCGAGACGATCGAGAGCGCCAAGGCGACGAGGCCAAGCATAGTGAGATTGCCGGCCCCGGCCGCGATTGCCAGCACCAATCCGGCAGCGATGCCGCCGACAGCGCCGCCAAGCGCGCCGCTCTGCGTCTTGCCGGGCGAGATCGATGGCGCAAGCTTCGGGCCGCCGACCCTGCGGCCGACGAAATAGGCCGCTATGTCGGTCGCCCAGACGACCGCGAACAGGAAGAGGATGGCGATCAATCCTGAGTGGCTGTCCCCGCGCAGATAGGCGAGCGACAAGCCGGACAACGACGCGTATGCCAGCCCCGAGGCCTCCCACTGCGCTGCTCCCCGCAGTCGCGCGGCGACAGCGACGACAGCAGTGACGGATGCGACCAGAAGCAGCAGCCACAGTGCCGGCAGACCGGCGATCAGCGCACCAATGAAGACCAGAATCAGCACTTCCGGCAGAAAGCCGAGCGTCGCACCGTTCTCAGCGCGCGACATGCGCGTCCATTCGTAGAAGATCAACGCCGCGATCGCCGCACACAACAGGCGGAACGGCAGCCCGCCGAGCCAGGTGAGCGCAAGTGTGGCGGCTGCCATCACGATGGCCGAGATGACACGCTGCTGGAGATTGCTCATCGATGCCGCGCTACAAGGCGAGGTCGCGGGCGGCGAGCCCGCCGAAACGGCGTTCGCGGCCGGCAAAGTCGCGCAGGGCGTCGGCCAAGTGCTCCCGGCTGAAGTCCGGCCAGTAGCAAGGCAGGAAGACGAGCTCGCTGTAGGCGGCCTGCCACAAGAGGAAGTTCGACAGCCTGAGCTCGCCGCTGGTGCGGATCACGAGGTCCGGATCGGGAATGCCCTCGGTGTCGAGCGCGCCGGCAAAGCTCTCCATCGTGATGGCGTCGGTTGTCATTTCGCCGCGAGCCACGGCATCGGCGAGCTTGCGCGCGGTGCGCACGATCTCGTCGCGCCCGCCATAGTTGAAGGCGATGACCAGGGTCAGCGCCTCATTGCCCGCGGTCAGCGATTCGGCCTCCTGCAGCAGGCCTCTGATGTCCGGCTGCAGCCCTTCCCTGTCGCCGATCACCCTCACCCGCACGCCGTTTTGGTGCAGCTCGGCGAGATCCCGGCGGATGAAGAGCTTCAGGAGGCCCATCAGGTCGCTGACCTCGGACTTCGGCCGCGACCAGTTTTCAGAGGAGAAGGCGTAGACCGTCAGATAGGAGATGCCGAGCTCTGGCGCGGCGCGCACCGTCTTGCGCAAGGCTTCGACGCCGGCGCGGTGGCCGGCGAGCCTCGGCATGCCGCGCGCCTTGGCCCAGCGTCCGTTTCCGTCCATGATGATCGCGACATGCGCGGGGGTTGTCATGGTCTCGCTTTCGAGCCGGTGAGAAACCGACCCTAAACCTGCATGATTTCAGCTTCCTTATCGGAAAGCAGGTGATCGATGGTGCTGATCATCTCATCGGTCAGCTTCTGAACCTGGTCGGAGCGCTTGCGATGATCGTCTTCGCTGATCGTGCCGTCCTTTTCCGCCTTTTTGAGGAAATCCATGCCGTCGCGACGGACATGGCGAACCGCGACGCGGGCGTTCTCCGCATAGCCGTGCGAGATCTTGACCAGTTCCTTGCGGCGCTGCTCGTTGAGTTCGGGCAAAGGAATCCTCAGATTGGTGCCGTCGACGATCGGATTGAAGCCAAGATTGGCCTCGCGGATAGCGCGGTCGACGGCGCTCACCATCGATTTGTCCCAAACCGATACCGAAATCATCCGCGGCTCCGGAACCGTGACGTTGGCCACCTGATTGATGGGCATCGTCGTGCCATAGGCATGGACCTGCACGGCGTCGAGCAGGTTGCTGGAAGCGCGGCCGGTGCGCAGCGAAGCGAGATCGTGCTTGAAGGCCGCGATCGCCCCGTCCATGCGCCGCTTGAGATCGTCGTACTCGCCACTCATGATCATCTCCTCGACCCGTTCGCCGGGTTCAATGCTTGTCTTCTAATCTCGACCGGACCGGCGATCATTCAGCCGTCTTCGGCCCCAGTCAATTGTCCGCGACGATCGTGCAACGGCCGCCGCCTCTTAGAATTTCGCCGAAACCACCTTTTTCGTGGATCGAATAGACGATTATCGGAATGTTGTTTTCACGCGCAAGTGCAATCGCGGCCGTATCCATGATCGTAAGCCCGCGTTTGATGACTTCGGCATGACTTATGCGGTCGAAGCGCACCGCCTCCGGATCCTTCTTCGGGTCGGCCGAATAGACGCCGTCGACCTGCGTGCCCTTGAACAGCGCGTCGGCGCCGATCTCGGCGGCGCGCAGCGCTGCGGCCGAATCGGTGGTGAAGAACGGATTGCCGGTGCCGCCGGCAAAGATCACCACCTTGCCTTGATTCATATAGGCGGTCGCCTGGCGCTGTGAAAAACTTTCGCAGAGTTCCGGCATGGCAATGGCCGAAAGCACCACGGCGTCGACGCCGATTTTGTTCAGCGAGGTGCGCAGCGCCAGCGAGTTGATGACGGTGGCGAGCATGCCCATGTGATCGCCGGTGACGCGGTCGCCGCCCTTGGAGGCGACGGCCACGCCGCGGAAGATGTTGCCGCCGCCGATCACGACTCCGACTTCGACGCCAAGCGCCCGCGCCTCGGCAATGTCGGCTGCGATACGGTCGACGACCGAGACGTCGATGCCGAAATGCTGTTCCCCCATCAAGGCTTCGCCCGAAGCTTTCAGCAAGACACGTCGATAGAGGGGCTTCACCGTCATCTGGTTCCTCGAAAA
>NZ_RZST01000484.1:0-3352 GCF_003997575.1 Mesorhizobium sp. M1A.F.Ca.IN.022.07.1.1 | reverse complement strand
GGCCGGCGCGCTGGTGGTGCCCGAAATCATGGTGCCGCTGGTCGGCCTCGTGAAGGAGCTGCAATACGTCAAGGCGCGCATCGATGCCGTCGCGCAAAGCGTCATGCAGGAGACCGGCACCAAGATCGACTATCTTACCGGCACCATGATCGAGCTGCCGCGCGCAGCCATCCGCGCCCATGTCATTGCCGAAGCGGCCGAGTTCTTCTCCTTCGGCACCAACGATCTGACCCAGACGACTTTCGGCATCTCGCGCGACGATGCGGCCTCCTTCCTTGAAACCTACCGGCAGAAAGGTATCATCGAACAGGATCCGTTCGTTTCGCTGGACATCGACGGTGTCGGCGAACTGGTGCGGATTGCGGCGGAAAAGGGCAAGGGAACACGACCCGACATCAAGCTCGGCATTTGCGGCGAGCATGGCGGCGACCCGGCCTCGATCCGCTTCTGCGAAGAGGTCGGCCTCGACTATGTGTCATGCTCGCCTTACCGTGTACCGATTGCCCGGCTGGCTGCGGCCCAGGCGGCCGTGGAGGCCGCGAAGGGAAGAGCCAAGCGCGCCTGAACGGCGCGCTCCATCTTACGATTTCGTATGGAAACTCACGCGAACGTGCGCGCGCTGGTTCTCAATCTCGACATCGTTCCTGGGCAGTTTCTGGTTCCGAATTACTCGGGGCGTGAAACAGATGTTGCAGATTTCCCCCACCTCTTTCCGATCGATCCTGATCATGCAGACCAAGTTCATAGGCGACATCGTGCTTGCCTCTGCCTTGGCGAAGAACCTTCAGCTCGAATATCCAGGTGTGAAGGTCGTGTTCCTGTGCGATGCCAGGTTTGCTGGATTTCTAACAGCGCATGGCATCGCAGCGGAGGTCGTTTCGTTCAGCCGTGCCGGCATGCGCGGCACGCCGCTCCAGCGCGGGCGCGAGCTTGTCCGGGTCGTGCGAACTTTGCGGCGGCACCGCTTCGACATGGTCATCGACATCACCGATTCCAAGACTTCGCGGCTGGTGTCCGGATTGGTCCGTGCCCCGATTCGTGTCGGCCACTATCCGACGGAGCGACCTCTGCGCTGGCTTGAGCGCCAGCCTGCCAATGTCAGGATGAAGCCGTACGGATTCGGCGAAAAACATTATCTCTTCCGCTATTTGTCGCCGCTCGAGGTGCTCGGCGTCGACCTGCGCGTCAGGGCACCGGCTATCCGCCCGCTGCCCTTCGAAACGACGCAAGCGCTCGCCTTGCTGAGCAAGCATCATTTGCGGCCAAATGCCTTCGTGGCGGTGCATGCGGGGGCGAGCTTCATCGGGCGTCGCTGGCAGCCGGAGCGCTTTGCGGCCGCGATCGAACGGATATCGTCCGAAACTGGCCTGGACGCTGTGCTGATCGGCGGCCCTGATGAGCACGAGGCGGCGGACAAGATCATGGCGGCAGCGAAAACGCCGGTCGTCAATCTGGTCGGCACGCTCTCGCTCGAAACGTTGCTGGCGCTGCTCAAGGAGGCCAGGTTATTCCTCGGCAATGAGAGCGGCCCGATGCATATGGCGGCCGCAGCCGGCACTCCGGTCGTCGGTCTGTTCGGCCGGACCAATCCGGTTCGATGGGGCCCGGTCGGGGTCCCCAGCATCTCGTTGCGCCCCTCCATGCCCTGCGATTGCGTCGGCGGCGACCTGTGCCGTCGGACCGATTCGAGCAAGGCATGCTGTGTCTGGCGCCTTGAAGTGGATTCCGTGGTCGAGGCGGTGCGCGAACTTTTGGCGCGTACCGACGTGGCGCTTGAGCAGGCGGTCTAGCTCAGGTCTGCTAAAGGCGTGTTGAGCTTTTACAGCTACTCTCCATGCAAATTGTCGCGCGGTGGCTTTTCGGATGCGAACCGTTCCGATTTTCGCCTAGATGCGCGTCTTGTTGACGCCATCTTGCGGTTGAGCGGCTTGACGGGCCGGGCATGGGAATGACGGGTTTGCTTCAAAAATCTCTTTGCGCGATCGCGCTATCGCTTGTCGTGGTCTCGGCTGGCAATGCCGGGACGCTGGTCGAACCGACGTTGCATCTGACGCCGCAAGGCGGCGGTGGCCGTGTCGCGCTCACGCTGGACGCCTGCGGCGGGAAGACCGATACGCGCATTCTTTCGGCCCTGGTAGAAAACAAAATTCCCGCGACTATCTTCGTCACCGGCATCTGGCTGAAGCGCAACGCCGCCGCTGTCGGGATCATGCGCGCGCATCCTGATCTGTTCGAACTGGAAAACCACGGTGGCCGCCACATCCCGGCGGTCGACACGCCCCGCAAGATCTACGGCATCAGCAGTGCCGGCAGTCCTGATGCCGTTCAGGCCGAGGTCGAGTCGGGTGCCGCGGCGCTTGCGAGCGCCGGCGGCCCGCCGCCGAAATGGTTTCGCGGCGCCACCGCCGAATACAGCCCGTCGGCGATCGCCATGATCCGCAAGCTGGGCTTCAAGGTCGCGGGCTTTTCCGTCAATGGCGACGGCGGCTCACTGCTCGGCGCCAAGGAAACCGCCCGGCGCATCGCCGCTGCCAAGGATGGCGACGTCATCATCGCTCACATCAACCAGCCGACCCATGCCGCGGGCGAGGGTGTCGTCCAGGGCCTGCTCGCCCTGAAGCAGAAGGGCCTGACCTTCGTTCGGCTGGACGACGCCGACGACGTCGGCAACGACGGCACCACGGATTGATCCGTGGCGGAGGTTGATGACGACGGCTGGAAGGCTCAGCGACCTCGGAGATCCGCGATGCTTTCCGCCGCAGTCTATCACTCCGGCTTAGTCTCGACCGTCACCTTGCTCGTATAGAACGCGCCGTGATCGCGGATCTCGACCACTTCGTCGAAAGGCTGCTCATAGGCCCACATCGCGTCCCTGCCGCTGTCGCCGGCCGGCAGCACGCTCCAATAGCTCGCGTTGCCCTTGTAGGGACAATGCGTCGAATGCTCGGTCCTGGCGAGCTTGCTGAGATCGATATCGTCGAAGGGAATATAGAAAACCGCCGGGTAGGGCGGTTCCGACAAGAGCCTGGCCCGGGTAGACCGGGCGATGACGACGTCGCCGGCGCTGACCGTGACGGTGCCGCGATAAGGCTCGATCGTTATCACCTTGTCGGGATTGCGCTGAAAGCCGGGGGCGGGGTTGGCACGCTTGTCCAAGACGGGTCTCATCGGCAGTTTGAGGAAGGTGCGTGGCGGTTTTTCCGTTCGGAACCGCTTCTCGTCCGTCAAAGGTGGATCGGCCCGACGCCTCGCGCAAGGCGGCGCGATGACGCGTCGCGTGCAGCGAAATAATGTTCTAACCGCCGACAGTCAGGCGGCGGCCTTGAATGCGTCCATGAGGCCGGCATAGGCG
>NZ_RZST01000483.1:0-3404 GCF_003997575.1 Mesorhizobium sp. M1A.F.Ca.IN.022.07.1.1 | reverse complement strand
CCGGCCGCGTGCCTTCAACGGCCCGCAGGAAGCGGCTTCGGTGCAGTCGCTCGACCGCGCGCTGCGCATCCTGGCGATCGTCGCGGACGCCAGCGGCTTGTCCTTGAGCGAGATCGCGGCGCGCAGCGGCATCGCCGCCTCAACGGCCTACCGCATGCTGACGACGCTGGAGAACCACGGCATGGTCGAGTTCGACTCGACCGACCAGCTCTGGTCGATCGGCGTCGAGACCTATCGCATGGGCGCCGCCTTCCTGCGCCGCCGCAAGCTGGTCGACCGCGCCCGCATCGTGATGCAGGAACTGATGGAAAAGACCGGCGAGACCGCCAATGTGGGCGTCGCCGAAGACGATTGCGTGGTTTTCGTCAGTCAGGTCGAGACGCATCAGGCGATCCGGGCCTTCTTCCGGCCGGGCACGCGCAGTTCCTTCCATGCGTCGGGTATCGGCAAGGCGGTGCTGGCGCATCTCGAGCCGGAGCGGGTCGCCGCCATCCTGCGCAAGGCCGGCCTGCAGCGCTTCACCGACAAGACGCTCTCCGACATCTCGGCGCTGGCTCATGATCTGGCGACCATCAAGCATCGCGGCTGGTCGGTCGACGACGAGGAACGCCATCCCGGCATGCGCTGCGTCGCCGCTGCCATCTTCAACGAGTTCGGCGAGCCGATCGGCGGCGTTTCCGTGTCCGGCCCGACGGTGCGGGTGACGCCGGAGCGCCTGGCCGAGATCGGTCCGCTGGTGCGCGAGGCCGCGGCCGAGGTGACGAAGATGATCGGCGGCGTGAAAGCCTACTGACTGCGACAGTTTTTGTTTGCGCATGACCCCGGCGTCATGCGCCGGGCAGCGCGCTCTTGGCCGCCATTCCGGGACGGCCAGACTAAACGTATCGCTGTACACCCTCGGCTGCATGGGCCCTGCCGTCTTGCCGCGGCGTTCGAATGCATGCGAAAGGGCGTGGATGCGGAAAACGGTTCAACTATTGCTCGCCGCTTCACTTTGCGGATGCGCCGCCACGACACCGGTGCCGGACTCGAACCGGCAGCGCGTCGATTCCATACCGATCTCGCTTGCCCTCGAGGAGATCATTACCGCCGGCGTCCGCCAGCACTTGAAGGGTCCAGTCTCGGCGAAGTTCGGGGCGATGCTTGCCGGTGAGCGGACGTTGAACGGCCGCCATGAGATCGTGGTTTGCGGCTTTGTCGACGACAAGCGCTCGGCCGGCGGCTCCAGCGACGGCAAAGCCTTCATTGCCAAGGTCTACCCGGATGCCGGAAACAGCTTCGAACTTGTCGCGATGAGCGGTGAAACGCCTAATGCCGGGCTTGCCGTTGCCGGCGCCTGCCGCAGCGCGGGATTGGCGATCGAGGCCAAGACTTCGTAGCACCAAACGAAAAAGGGGCCGCGAAGCCCCCTTTCCGGTTGCCGAGACGGTGGCTCTCCTCTGTTTTACGCAATTCCGGACGGAAAACCGCTATGCGCTTTTCCTGGAATTGCTCTCAGAGGCGGCAGTAATGCGGATAGCCGTCGTAGCCGATGTAGGTGTTCGAGCCCGGATCGTAGCTGGCATAGCGGGCCATGCAGCGGCGAACATGCCAGGAACCGTGGTAGCCATCCTCGACATAGACCGTCCGCGGCTGCTGAGCGAGCAGGTTGCCCAGGACGAAGCCGCCAACGCCGGCGGCGATGCCGATGCCGAGCTCGCGGCGGTGATGATGGTCGTGAGCGGCCGAAGGCTGGACGGTGCCGGCCAGCGTGCCGGCGGCAACAGAGGTGGCGATAAGGGTCGAAACGAGCGTGCCCTTGAACATGATGATCTCCTTGGTTTCCTGACCGAGGCGATCCATCCGCCTCTTGATCATCTGTCGTTGCAGCGCGGAAAAGGTTCGAAGTTTTTTTCTGATTTTTTTGAGTGGCCGGAAGCGGCTCAAATCTTTCGGAACTGCCCCTATCCTTGATCGAGGCGACCATTCGCCTCTGGCGATCAGTTGTGGCGGAGCGGCGGCAAAAGGTTCGATGGATTGGGTAAATAGTGGATGGTGAATAGCGAATGGTCCAGAAAACGCCGCCTTTCACCATTCACCATTCACTCCCCTCACCCCATTCCCGTGACGTGCCGCAGCCAGAAGGCGAGCACGATGAAGCCGATGATCGTGGTGACGCCCGTCCAGTCGATGTTGGCCTTCTTCAGATCGCTGACGGCCTTCATCAGGAGAAGCCAGGTCACGACGATGAGCGGCAGGATGATGACGAATCTGATCATGCGACACCCCGTTCGACGCGATTGCACCCGACAGAGATGTAGGAAGCGGCGCGCCTCTTTTCAGCATGCCGACTAAGCCAAGCGGTCCATTAGCAACCCAAAACGGAGTTTTGTCTTTACTGGCGCACGAAATGTGCTACCGGAGCGCCGTGCCCTTGTAGCTCAGCTGGTAGAGCAGCGGTTTTGTAAACCGAAGGTCGCGGGTTCGATCCCTGCCGGGGGCACCATCCTTCGCTCTGCCAGCTTTCGAAGCATCACTATATTCTGGCAATGCGCTATTTCCGGCAGGTGCTGCCATGTCGCGAACTCTGATCGTCATTGGCCTCAGCATAGTTGCCGCTGGCCTGCTGTGGCCATGGGTGACCAGGATCGGCCTCGGCAGGTTGCCCGGTGATATCGTGATCGAGCGCGAGAATTTCAGGCTCTACTTTCCCATCACCACGGGAATTCTGATCAGTGTCGTTCTCTCGACCATTCTGTGGCTGATCAACCGTCACTGAGTAGTTCGGCCGCAGCGCTTTGCTGAAAGCCCTCTACCCGCTCGCTCTTGATCTTCTATACGCCGATCGCAGCCACCAAGATCCGGTTCTGCCGCTTTATCGCCGCGCGCAGCTCCGGGATTTTCGCCTCGTCGCGCTTCACGAACTCGATGAACATCATGTTCATGTTGTTGAAGATCAACTCGCCCACCGCTGGGCCGTCGATGTCTGACCGCACCAGGCCGATCTCCTGCAGGCGGGCGATCAGCGCCCGGATCTGTTCTGTCAAGTCGCGGTCGAGCGCGGTATAGGCCTGGCCGAAAGGGCTGTCGGGCAATTGGGTCGAGATTGCCATCGCCTGCCGCCACATCTCCTTGCTCAGGTAATTGAGCGAGTGCCCGATATAGATGCCGATCAGCCTGTCGAGCGCGTCGCCGACATCGGCCGGCGGGCTGCAAACCACGCCTTGCCCGGCATTCAGCACCTCGTTGACCTCCATAGCGACGATGGCGCCGAGGATGTCACCCTTATTCTGGTAGTAATTGTAGATCGTGCCGATCGAGACCTCTGCCTGCGCAGCTATGGCCTCGATCTTGGCGCCTTCATAGCCGGCCTCACGGAAAAGCTCCGTCGCCGCATCGATGATGCGGCGGTGCCTCTCCCCCTT
>NZ_RZST01000482.1:0-3415 GCF_003997575.1 Mesorhizobium sp. M1A.F.Ca.IN.022.07.1.1 | reverse complement strand
GCCTCAACCCTTTGACTTACCGCTTCAAATTCACCACGATCACACCGCCGAGCGCCAGTGCACCGCCGAGGATGCCGAGGAGTGTCGGCACTTCGCCGAGCCAGAAGAAACCGATCAGAGCGGAGGTCGGCGAGACCAGATAGAGGAAGTTCGAGGCGCGCGCGGCCGGCAGGCGCGACAACGCGGTGGCCCAGGCGGCGTAGGCGATCAGGCTGGGCACGATGCCCAGATAGATGACGGCGCCGAGGCCGGCCATGTCGGCGACCGCGGCCTGCGAAAACGCTTCCGCCAGGAAGGGCGACAGGCAGAGCGCGCCGAGCACCATGTTGGAAGCGGCGATCGTCAGCGGATGATGACGGGCAAAGAGCGGCTTCTGGACGATGGTGTTGACGGCCGAGCAAAGGGCGGAGCCCAGCACCAGCAGCGCGCCGGTGTTGAAATGCAGGCCATGGCCGTCCGCCACCGCGATGATGCCGATGCCGGCAAACGAGATCAACGTGCCGAACCAGGCCATGCCGGAAAAGCGCCCGCCGAGCAGCGCCATGGCCATGATGGCCGTGAAGATCGGGCTGACATTGATGATGAAGCCGGCGGCGCCCGCCGAGACGGTGAGCTCGCCGAAATTGAGCATGGCGGTGTAGAGCGCGACGAAGATGGCACCGCCGAAGCCGAAACGCCACAGCTCATCGATCCTCGGCACCGCCGGACGCTTGACCGCAAGGAAGATCGCTGCCGGCACGGCCGCGATGGCGAAGCGCAGCGCCCCGAGCTCCAGCGGCTGGAAGGCGGCGAGGCCAGCGCGGATCGCCGGGAAGGCAGACGCCCAGCCGACCACCGTCAGCGCCACCGCGATCGCGGCCGTGGTGTCCATGCGCTGTGTCTCATTCAACGTGCCGGTGTAAGCGCTCATTGCCGAATCCTCGTCTCTCAGTGACACAGAGAAAGAAAACGCCATTGCCCGCCGATTGACAAACGAGCAATTCGAGGGTCAGCTGTGAGCATGCCTCACAGCTCTGACCAGCTATTGCCGCTCGAGACTTTGCGCGCCTTCGACGCGGCGGCGCGGACCGGAAGCTTTTCCGCGGCGGCCGAAAGGCTCAACCTCACCCATGGCGCGGTCAGCCGTCAGATCGCCAAGCTGGAGGACTGGCTCGGGCTCAAGGTGTTCGAGCGCAATGCGCGCGGCGTCACGCTGACCAATGAGGGCAACCGGCTGCACCTGCGCACCACCGAGGCCTTCGCGCTGATCTCGGTCAATTCCGATCGCTGGGTCGAGCCGCGCGGCACCGCGGTGGTGCGGCTGGCTTCGATCCCTTCGGTCAGCGGCCTTTGGCTGATGCCGCGCATGGCGGCGCTCGAAAACAACCCGACCCGGCTGCGCATCGTGCTCGACGTCGACAACCGCCAGGCGGACCTTGCCGACGAAGGCATCGACCTTTCGGTGCGCTGCGGGCGCGGCCGCATCCCGGGCCGCGTCTCGGTGCAGCTTTTCGAGGAGCACATTTTCCCGATCGCCTCGCCGGAGCTGGCGAAGGAGATCGGGCAAGGCGACCCGGCTCGGCTGCTCAAATTCCCGCTAATAAACGATTCCGACGCATCGGCCTGGCGCGCCTGGTTCGCGGCACAGGAGGTCGATTATCGCCCGCGCCCGCAGGACCGGCGTTTCGAGGACTACAATCTGGTGCTCGACGCGGCGGCGCATGGGCTCGGCATCGCGCTGGCGCGGCCGCCGCTGACGGCAGACCAGTTGAAGTCGGGCCGGATTGTTCCCGTTGACGAGCGGGTCGTGCTCAATCCGGTGTCCTACTGGCTCGACCGCCCGGTCGGCCGGCCGCGCGCGGCCGCCGCCGATCTCGCCAGGCGCATCGCCGAACAGGCGGGCCTGGCGCCGGAGAAGCTCGAAGCCTTCCTGCAGGACGAGGGCTAGATCGCCCGGATCAGCGAAGCAGCATCAGCACGATCGTGGTCGTCGCAGCCGAGACGACGGCCGTCACGATCGATATCATCCACAGCGGCGTCTGGCCGGGTTCGGATCGCGGGGCATGGCCGGGGCTGCGAACGCCGCCGCGCGGCGGCGCATTGGCGTTGGCCGCTAGCAGCACTCCGGACGCAAGCGCCGGCGAGAACAAAGAGGGCGCCGCCGCCACGACCCTTGCGGTGCCATCGGCGGCCGGCGGTGGAACCTGGGGCAGCGCCCGCGAAAGCTGATCGGCGTCAGCCGCCGACCTGCCAACCGGAGACTTCGTCGAGGCGCCATCAGGGCCGGCATCGGATTCCAGGACGGCTCTGTAGGCGTTCTCGATCTCGGCCGAGGACAGACGCTGAGTTGGTCGAGCGGCCGGCAACGTGCCGTTCAGCGCCTGCGCGGCCACCTGTGCGGAGGACACGACGGACGGCGCCGGCGGCTGGACGAGCGCCTTGACCAGCGCCGCGGTCGCAGGTTCGGCCTTGGGCGACGGCACCGGCTGCGGCGCCAGCGCCTCTTTCAGCAGCGACGTCGCGCTGGCGTTGGTGATGTCCATGGCGCTTCCCGACAACCATTGTGCCAACCGGCATACTACATGAGCATTGCGCCAAGCTTGACCTTGCCTTCGATTTGTGGCGATTGAACCCCTATGAACCTATGCGCCATTCCATGATGAACCGTTTTGAAGGCCCCGGCGGCAAGGAAGCGCGCATCCGCTATCTCGACGGCGACTTCCAGGTGACGAGCCCCGGCGCGTTCGTGCGCTGCGCGGTGACCGGCGAGAGCATCCCGCTGGACGAGCTCAAATACTGGAGCGTCGCCAGGCAGGAGCCATATGTGAACGCGGCAGCGTCGCTGCGGCGTGAGATCGAGGCGCATCCGGAACTGCGCAAGCGGGGGTAGAACCCCCACTTCGTCATCCCAGGTCGGAGCAGGAGCGAAGCGGCGTCGCGGAGATCATGGGCCGTGAGCGCGCAGCAGTGCTCCGACGGCTGAGAATCGCTTACCGCGATCGCGTACCTCTTGGCTTTGCTGCACTTCGCCGACTGCGGCTTGGATCCTATGGCCTGCGCTCCGCTTCGCGTCGCGCTAGGCTAAGGACGGTCTCATCTTGCGCTGCCGCCATGCATCCAGCGTCTCATTGATGATGCGCTCCGGCACGTGGTCGATCTCGAACACGGCGTCGATCTCAAGCACGTCGAGTTGCTCCAGGAAGCCGGCGGGTGCGGCGCCGTGGCGAAGCCGCGCGGCATCCTTTGCCGTGGTGACAAGCCGAAGCCCCTCGCGCTTGGCAAGCGCCGCCAGATCGGCAAGCTCGTCCGCGGCGTAGAAATGATGATCGGGAAAAGCGCGCGACAGCGCGACCTCGCCGCCGACGCCGCGCAGCGTATCGAAGAATTTTTCCGGATGGCCGATGCCTGCAAAGGCAAGGAAGCGCCCGCCGGCGAA
>NZ_RZST01000481.1:0-3417 GCF_003997575.1 Mesorhizobium sp. M1A.F.Ca.IN.022.07.1.1 | reverse complement strand
CTGCCGCAATATCCGTCGAACGCTTTGAACTACAACCTCACCTGGAGCACCGACGGCGTCATCAACGAATATTGCGAGCCTTGCGAGGCGATCGTCGAGGGCGAGCTGGTCGAGGTGCCCCCGCTGGAGGAGCGCGAGGAATTCTCGCTCGACGGCGTCACCTACGAGGCCTTCAACACCTCCGGCGGACTCGGCACTCTGGCCGAGACGCTGAAAGGCAAGGTGCGGACGCTGAACTACCGCACCATCCGCTATCCCGGTCATGCCGCCATCATGAAGGCGCTGCTCAACGACCTCGGGCTGCGCCACCGCCGCGACGTGCTGAAGGACATTTTCGAGAGCGCCCTACCGGCGACGCTGCAGGATGTCGTCATCGTCTTCGTCACCGTCTCGGGCCGCCGCAACGGCCGCCTGCTGCAGGAGACCTACGCCAACAAGATCTATTCGCACCGCGTCGGCAACGTCGTGCGCAGCGCCATCCAGATCACCACCGCCTCCGGCATCTGCGCCGTGCTCGACATGCTGGCCGACGGCACGCTGCCGGCGAAAGGTTTCGTCCGGCAGGAAGACATCGCGCTCGACGCATTTCTGGCCAACCGCTTCGGCCGCGCCTACGCCCAGCACGAGACGGCGAGCCGCCTGGCGGGCTGAGCTTTGTGATCTCCCCCCTTGAGGGGGAGATGTCGCCAAAGGCGACAGAGGGGGGTCCTCTCAACCAGTGCAGCGCATGTGAAAGCCAGAGACGGAAGTCGGCGCTTCACGCGCGGCGACCCCCTCTGGCCTGCCGGCCATCTCCCCCTCAAGGGGGGGAGATCCCGCTCCCTCTAAACATGCAGCGCGTGCCCGAGCGCCTTCAGCGCCGCTTCCTGGAAGCCCTCGCCCTGGGTCGGATGCGCATGAATGGTGCCTGCTATATCCTCCAGCCGCGCGCCCATTTCGAGCGCAAGGCCAAAGGCCGCGGCCAATTCCGAAACGCACTGCCCGACCGCCTGGATGCCCAGCACCAGATGGTTGTCCGCGCGGGCGACGATGCGCACGAACCCGTCCTCGCCTTGCCTGGTCATGGCGCGGCCGTTGGCTGCGAACGGAAAATGTCCGATCTTGATCTCGCCGGCGAGCGCCTTCGCCTCGTCCGGCGACAGGCCGGCGGTGACCAGCTCGGGATCGGTGAAGCAGATCGCCGGGATCGCGCGCTTGTCCCAGCCTCGTTTGTGGCCGGCGACGATCTCGGCCACCATCTCGCCCTGCGCCATCGCCCGGTGCGCCAGCATCGGCTCTCCGGTGACATCGCCGATAGCGTAGATGCCCCGCATCGAGGTGCGGCACTGGTCGTCGATGCGGATGAATTTTCCGACCATGTCGAGGTCGATCTGCTCCAGCCCCCAGCCCTCGGTGAGCGGCTTGCGCCCCACCGTGACCAGGACCCTGTCGGCGGCGATCTTGGCGTTCTTGCCATCTGCCGTCTCGACCATAAGCGCATCGCCCTTGGTCGACAGCCCCTTGGCCTTGGCACCCAGCATCACCTCGATGCCGAGCTCGCCGAGCCGCTTCAGCACCGGCCGCGTCAGCTCGGCATCATATTGCGCAAGCACGCGCGGCAGGGCTTCGACCACGGCGACCTTGGCGCCCATCTTGGCGAAGGCCATGCCGAGCTCGAGCCCGATATAGCCGCCGCCGACGACGGCGAGCTTGTCCGGCACCTCGCTCAGCGCCAGCGCTTCGGTCGACGAGATGACCGGGCCGCCGAAGGGCAGGAACGGCAGTTCGGCCGGCACCGAGCCGCTGGCGATCACCACCGCCTCGGCGCGGATCACCTGGCTTCCCGTCTCGGTCTCGACCTCGACGGTCTTGCCGTCGCGGAACGTCGCCCAGCCCTGCACGGTCTTGACCTTGGCTTTCTTCAGCAGGCCAGCGACGCCGCTGTTCAGCCGGCTAACGACGCCGTCCTTCCATGCGACCGTCTTGGTCAGGTCGAGCGTCGGCGGGGCGACCGCGATGCCGAGCGGCCCCTTGCCGCCGGCCATGTGCGCGATCTTCTCGAACTCTTCCGCCGCATGGATCAGCGCCTTGGACGGGATGCAGCCGACATTGAGGCAGGTGCCGCCCGGCTTGCCGAACTCGACGATCACCGTGTCGACGCCGAGCTGCCCGGCGCGGATGGCGCAGACATAGCCGCCCGGACCGGCGCCGATGACGAGCAGCTTGCAGGAGATCTCTTTCATGGGCTTCTCGTTGCTGAGCACGGGGATTTTGGCAGAGGGTTAGGGCCTGGCGAACGCAGACCGTGGCGATTGGCCGATATCCGTGGAATCTCGTGATCCTGGGGCGGAGCAAGGAGCGTAGTGACGCGCGTAGACCCCAGGATCCATGCCGTGACGTGAAGGCGTTGCAACGCTCCAGAATTCTGGTCCGCCGCGCCCTTCGGGCGAGGTCGCGGCATCGATCCTCGGGTCAAGCCCGAGGATGACGAGGGGGCAACGTCGTCCGTATCCATACGACTATTCCACGAAGATCAGCGCCGGCGTCTCAAGCAACGCCTTGATCCGCTGCACGAAAACCGCGGCGTCCCAGCCGTCGATGACCCGATGGTCGAAGCTGGACGACAGATTCATCATCTTGCGCGGAAGGAACTGCGCGCCGTCCCATACCGGCCGAACCATGATCTTGTTGACGCCGACGATCGCCACTTCCGGATAATTGATGACCGGCGTGGTCGCCACGCCGCCCATCGCCCCGAGCGAGGTGATGGTGATGGTCGAGCCGGAAAGCTCATCGCGCGTCGCCGTGCCGGACTTGGCCGCGTCGGCAAGCCGGTTGATCTCGGCGGCGCTTTCCCAGAGGTCGCGCGCCTCGGCATGCTTGACCACCGGCACGACGAGCCCGGTCGGCGTCTGGGCGGCGATGCCGACATGGATGCCCGCGTGTTGGTGAATAACGCCGGCCTCGTCGTCGAACAGCGCGTTGAGGTTCGGCTGATCGGCGATCGCCTTGACCATTGCCCGCATCAGGAACGGCAGCAGCGTCAGCTTCGGCCGGTCTTGCCGCTTCTCTTTGTTGAGCGCGGCGCGCAGTTCTTCCAGCGCCGTGACGTCGATCTCCTCGACATAGGTGATATGGGGAATGTGCGACTTTGCCAGCGCCATCTTCTCGGCGATCTTGCGCCGCAGCCCGACGACCTTGATGTCCTCGATGCCCTCCTTGCGGGCAAGGCCGGTGGCGCGGGCAAGCTGCGGGCCGCGCGCCAGGAAGGCCTCGATGTCCTCATGGCTGATGCGCCCGGCCGGACCGCTGCCTGCAACCTGGCGCAGATCGATGCCGGCTTCCTTGGCGCGCAGTCGGACGGCAGGAGAAGCCAGCGGCTTTTCGCCTTCCGCGCGCGGCGCGCCGATGACGGACGCCGGGCGCCCAGCCTTCGGT
>NZ_RZST01000480.1:0-3421 GCF_003997575.1 Mesorhizobium sp. M1A.F.Ca.IN.022.07.1.1 | reverse complement strand
AGGCTGGGCTGCTCGACTTAGACGACGCCGAGACGGCGTTCCGGACGTTTTTCGGTCTGGTCGGCCGTGACGTGCAGATGCGGCTTCTGCTCGGCGACCGGCTGCAATTGACCGAGGCGACGATCGGCGGCGATGCCGCCCGCGCGACGCAGCAGTTTCTCGCTCTTTACCGCTCAAGGACCGGGAGAGCAAACAACCGGCCACGAGGCCCCGGAGCCGGATGATTTCAGGTCAAGTCGACCTGAAATCTGAATCCGGCTCCAAATCCAAGAGATAGAGCATGATGTCGTCCGAAAACCGCTTCACACTTTTCGGCATCATGCTCTGATCTTCAAAACGGGAAGGAAGACGAAATGCGTGTCTATTACGATCGTGATGCCGATCTCAATCTGATCAAGGGTAAGAAGGTCGCCATCATCGGCTATGGCAGCCAGGGCCGGGCGCATGCGCTCAACCTCAAGGATTCCGGCGTCAAGGAGATCGCCATCGGCCTGAAGGCCGGCTCGGCGACCGCCAACAAGGTCGAGGCCGACGGGCTGAAGGTGATGAGCGTGGCGGATGCCGCCAAGTGGGCAGACCTGATGATGATGGCAACGCCCGACGAATTGCAGGCCGACATCTACAGATCAGAGATCGCGCCGAACATCCGCGACGGCGCCGCCATCGCCTTCGCGCACGGCCTCAATGTGCATTTCGGCCTGATCGAGCCGAAGGCTTCGGTCGACGTGGTCATGATCGCGCCGAAGGGCCCCGGCCATACCGTGCGCGGCGAATATCAGAAGGGCGGCGGCGTGCCGTGCCTGGTTGCCGTCAACCAGGACGCCTCGGGCAATGCGCTCGACCTCGCGCTCTCCTATGCCTGCGGCGTCGGCGGCGGCCGTTCCGGCATCATCGAGACCAATTTCCGTGAGGAATGCGAGACCGATCTGTTCGGCGAGCAGGTGGTGCTGTGCGGCGGCCTAGTCGAGCTGATCCGCGCCGGCTTCGAGACGCTGGTGGAAGCCGGCTACGCGCCGGAGATGGCTTACTTCGAGTGTCTGCACGAGGTGAAGCTGATCGTCGACCTTATCTATGAGGGTGGCATCGCCAACATGAACTACTCGATCTCGAATACCGCCGAATGGGGCGAATATGTCTCCGGTCCGCGTATCATCACGGCCGACACCAAGGCCGAGATGAAGCGCATCCTGAAGGACATCCAGACCGGCAAATTCACCTCGGAATGGATGCAGGAATATCGCGCCGGCCTGTCACGCTTCAAGGGCATCCGCCGCAACAACGACAGTCATCAGATCGAAGAGGTTGGCGCGAAGCTGCGCGCGATGATGCCGTGGATCGCCAAGAACAAGCTGGTCGACAAGGCGAAAAATTAATTCGGTCTATTCATGGTTCGTGAAAGCCGGCGGAGCGATCCGCCGGCTTCTCTCACGCTCAGCCGTAATGCCAATGCGGCTTCGGCTCGGTGCCCGCGAATTCCACGCCGATGCGGTCGTCGCGGCGCCAGCGGACGATCGCCTTGTAGCCGATCCGGTCCTTCGTCACGTAAAGCAGGAATTCGTCGGGCACATGCGCCTCGATAGGCAGCTTCAGTTCGGCGCCGCCAGGATGCATGTTGCGCACCGTGCACATGACCCCGGAATTGTTGATGCCGGTCAGGATCGCCGCGCCCTTCAGCACGCGTTGCCGGCGCTTGCCTCTCAACTCGTTCTCGGTCATGGCGGAGTCGTCCTAGCGGATCGCAGCTTGGCGATCGTCATATGGGGCACCGCATCACGGATAGACGCATCTGCTAAATTTAAGGTTATCGCGTCGCCGTCGGGCGCGCCTTGCCAAAAAGAAACGGCGCCCGCCGGGCGCCGTTGAGCTTCGTGCCGAGGGGCTCAGATATAGGGCGAAATGCACTGCCGGCGCGGGCCGTTATAGGGCTGGAACGTGTTGTCCCAGGCCCGATAGGACCGGTAGCGGTCGTGGCACCATTGGACATGGGCCCTGGAAAGCCGCTCGGTCCGGTAAATGCGCCGCGGCTGATAGTAGCGCGGATAGGGATCGTAATAATAGGGATTGTAGAAATTGTTGTAGGCGAGGCTGCCGAGACCGAGGCCTAGGCCGAGCCCAAGGATGGCCGCGCCCCCGCTGTCGAAGTGGCGATGGCGATGATGGCGATGATGCCGCCAGCGCCAATTGCGATCTCCGTCCCAGTTGCGGGAGAAATGACGTGCGCGGAAGTCGCCGTCACGCCATCTAAAATCGCGGCCGCGCCAGTCACCGCCACGCCGCCAGCGCCAGTCATACATCTGCCGCCGGTCGTTGCCGCCGGCCCAGCTGTCGCGAACGGGGATGATGGTGGATGCGGCCGTGCTGGTCACGGTCGACATATCGGGCTGCAGGACCGGGCCGGCAATCGACGGCACCGTCAGCCCAGCGGAGAGACCCAAGGCCAGAAGCCCGGATCCAAGGGAAGACAAGAGCGGTTTCATTTCACTCTCCACGAGTAAGGCCCCACGCCCAAAACGCTCGGGAATAGGCCTATTGATGGAACTTTCCATCTGAACGGAAGATGAACAGAAAGGTTCCGTCAACCATAACGGGCGTGCGTATGCTCTTGTGTTCGCCATTGCTTGCGGGCAAAGGTCTCGGCCATGTCGCTGCGCCTCGCCACCTTCAATGTCGAGAACCTGATGAACAGGTTCGACTTCTCCGGCTATCGCAACCAGCTCAACGAGGACCGAACGCTGGCGCTGTTCGACATCCAGAGCGAAGCAGAATACAGGCTGCTCGAACAGGCGCGCGCCATCGCCCAGTCCGATGACACCCGCCAGCTTACCGCGCTCGCCATAGCCGCGACACGCGCCGACGTCATCTGCATGCAGGAGGTGGACAATATCGAGGGGCTGAAGGCCTTCGAATATGGCTATCTCTTCAAGATGATCGGGCAGGGCTACCGTCAGAAATACACCACCGCCGGCAACGACTCCCGCGGCATCGACGTCGCCGTGATGATGCGCAACGAGACCGCGCAGGGGCAGCCGATCGAATTCGTGCGCATGACCAGCCATGCCTATGTCACGTTCGAGCAGTTCGGACTGTTCACGCCGGAACTGGCGGCGTTCGGGCACCTGGCCACCGAACGCGTCTTCCGGCGCGACTGCCTGGAAATCGACATAACGGTCGGCGGCGTGCCGCTTACGCTGTACCTCGTGCATTTCAAGTCAATGGGCTCGCCGCGCAACGGTCTCGATGGCCGCGAGGCGACGATGCCACTGCGCATCGCCGAGGCGCAGGCCGTGCGCCGCATCATCGAGGACCGCTTCGGCAAGGACCATGCGGCCGACAAGCGCTGGGCAATCTGCGGCGACATGAATGATTATCGGCAGCGCGTGAAGATCGAAGGCGACAGCTTCGACGACTATCGCTGCCAGGT
>NZ_RZST01000047.1:0-23927 GCF_003997575.1 Mesorhizobium sp. M1A.F.Ca.IN.022.07.1.1 | reverse complement strand
GGGCAAAGCATGTTTGGCCATTCGTCCTTGCGCGACCGCGGCGCCGAGGTATCGGACGCGGTCAGCCTGGGCTTTTCAGCTAAGTTCGATATTCGCTGACCTCGACCAGGTTGTCGTCGGCATCCCGGAAATAGACCGACATCATTCTGCCGCGAGCACCGGTGCGCTCGACAGGTCCGACTTCGACCGCCACACCGTTGGCTTCGAGGCTGGCGCGGATGTCGGCAAGAGGCACCGCAGCAATGAGGCAGAAATCGCCGGAGCCCGGCGTCGGCGCCTTCGCCTTCGGCTCAAAGGTGCGAGCGACCTCGTGCAGATTGATCTTCTGCGATCCGAACAGAAGCGCGGTCGGCCGGCTCGGCTCGTCCAGCCGCCCCATGCCCAGCACGCGCTGATAGAAGTCGCAAGTCGCTTCGACAGACCGGACCGTCAGGACGAAATGATCGATGCCGGCTATCATGGGGCCTCTGCGCGCTTCGCTGGCAAAGAGATTCAACCGGCACCCTCAGGTGCTTGTTTTCATTCATCGCCAGGTCAGATATTTCGGCTTCCCGGCTTAACGGCAGGGATGGCGGCAAGTTCCGGCGGCAGGCGGTCGGGCGGGTAGGCCGGCACCTCATATTCGGCGAGCGCAATCAGCGGCACGCCGACATCGGTCTTGCCGGCCGAGCGGTCGATGATGCAGGCGGCCGCCACCACCTCGGCGCCGAGCTGGCGCAGGCAGTCGATGGTCTCGCGAATCGAGAGACCCGTGGTGACGATGTCCTCGACAATGACGACGCGCGATCCCTTTGCGATCTCGAAGCGACGCAGTCGGAACTCGCCCCCTTCCCGCTCGACCCAGACCGCCGGCGCGCCGAGATGGCGCGAGGTCTCGTAGGCCGGGATCAGGCCGCCGATCGCCGGGCCGACGACATAGTCGATCCTGCCCGGCACCGCCTCACGAATCTTCTCGGCCAGCGCCTTGCACAGGCGCTCGGTCTTGTCGGCATGCATGAAGACGCGCGCCTTCTGCAGGAAGATCGGGCTGCGCAGTCCGGACGTCAGGATGAAGTGCCCCTCGAGAACCGCGCCCGCCTCGCGGAAAATGCCCAGCACTTCATCGGTGTTCATTGTTCGCTCCATGCTCTTGGCGAGTGGTGAGTAATGAGTAGTGAATAGAATAGCGATGAGTGAATGGTGAATGGTAGTGATAGGCAACCTAATTCACTATTCACTATTTACTATTCACCCATTCACACGCCGTGCGTCGCTGACGCTCGAATTATCCTTGAGCTGCGACAGCAGCCGGTTGAGGTGCTTCAGGTCCCAAACCTCGAGGTCGATCAGCATCTCGGTGAAATCGGGCGCGGTGCGCACCATCGACAGCGTGTGGATGTTGGCATCGTTAGACGCGACGACCTGCGCGATGTCGGCGAGCGAGCCCGGCGCATTGATGGCTGTGACCGAGATGCGGGCCGGGAAGCGCTCCTTGGTACGCTCGTCGATGTCCCAGCGCACATCGATCCAGCGCTCGGGCTGGTCGTCGAAAGCCTGCAGGGCCGGCGACTGGATAGGATAAATGGTGATACCGGTTCCTGGCTGAATGATGCCGACGATGCGGTCGCCGGGCACCGCCCCTTCCGGCGCGAAGCGCACCGGCAGGTCGCCGCGCACGCCGCGGATGGGCACCGCACCGTCGCGCTGCTGGTCCTTGCCCTTGCGCGCGGCGCGGCCGGGCATCTGGAACAGCATGCCCGCGGCGTTGCGGATCTTGGACCAGCCTTCCTCGCGCTGCTTGGGCGCCGCGACCGTGACGCGCTCGTCCTTGTAGTCGGGGAAGACTGCTTTCATGACATCGGTCGAGGCAAGCTCGCCGCGGCCGACAGAGGCCAGCACGTCCTCTATATCCTTGCGCGCCAGGCGATGCAGAACCGGCTTCAGGCTTTCCTTGGTGAAGTTCTTGCCGGCGCGCTCGAAGGCGCGTTCGAGGATGCGGGCGCCGAGCCCGGAATATTGCTTGCGGATGGCATTCTTGGTGGCGCGGCGGATGGCGGCGCGCGCCTTGCCGGTGACGACGACCGATTCCCAGGCTGCCGGCGGCACCTGCGCCTTGGAGCGGATGATCTCGACCTCGTCGCCGTTCTTCAACTCCGTCATCAGCGGCATGATGCGGCCGTTGACCTTGGCGCCGACACAGGTGTCGCCGACATCGGTGTGGACGGCATAGGCGAAGTCGATGGGGGTGGCGCCGCGCGGCAGGGCGATCAGCATGCCCTTGGGCGTGAAGCAGAACACCTGGTCCTGGAACAGCTCGAGCTTGGTGTTTTCCAGGAAATCCTCGGGATTGTCGCCCTCGGCCAGTTGCTCGATGGTGCGGCGCAGCCAGGCATAGGCGTTGGTCTCCTTGGAGATCGCGTGCGCTGCGCCGTTCGGCTTGCCGCCGCTGTCCTTGTAGATCGAATGCGCGGCAACGCCGTATTCGGCGATCTTGTTCATCTCGCGGGTGCGGATCTGCAGTTCGACGCGCTGGCGCGAGGGGCCGACAATGGTGGTGTGGATCGAGCGGTAGTCATTCTGCTTCGGCGTCGAGATGTAATCCTTGAAGCGGCCAGGCACCATCGACCAGGTGGTGTGGATGGCACCAAGCGCGCGGTAGCAGTCCTCGACGGTGTCGACGACCACACGGAAGCCGAAGATGTCGGAGAGCTGCTCGAAGGAGAGCGCCTTGGCCTCCATCTTGCGGAACACCGACCAAGGCTTCTTCTGCCGGCTTTTGACGCCGGCTTTGATCGCGTGTTTTTCGAACAGGCCGGACAACGCCTTCTCGATCTCGTCCAGCACGCCCTTGTTGCGCTCGAAGATTTCGGCGAGCCGCGCGGTGACGGCGCGATAGGCTTCCGGATTGATGTAGCGGAACGCGATCTCCTCAAGTTCCTCGCGCATGCCTTGCATGCCCATGCGGCCGGCGAGCGGCGCATAGATATCCATCGTCTCCTCGGCGATGCGCAAGCGCTTGGACTCGGGCATATGGTCGAGCGTGCGCATGTTGTGCAGGCGATCGGCGAGCTTGACCAGCAGAACGCGAATATCCTCGGAGATCGCCAGCAGCAGCTTGCGCAGGTTCTCGGCCTGCTCGGCCTTCTTGGAGACGAGGTCGAGCTTCTTCAGCTTGGTCAGTCCCTCGACCAGCTTGCCCATCTCGGGGCCGAACAATTCATCGATCTCGGCCCTAGTGGCGGTCGTGTCCTCGATCGTGTCGTGCAGCAGGGCAACGGCGATGGTCGCCTCATCCATATGCATCTCGGTGAGGATGGCCGCCACTTCCAGCGGATGCGAGAAATAGGGATCGCCCGAGGCGCGCTTCTGGTGGCCATGCTTTTGCATGGCGTAGACATAGGCCTTGTTGAGCAGCGCCTCGTTGACGTCAGGCTTGTAGCGCTGCACGCGCTCGACAAGCTCATACTGACGCATCATGGGCGAAATCTCGCGGTGATGAAATGATTGATGCGCCGCACCGGCGTGCGACGCATCCCATAGATAGCCACGAAACTGACGATACGGAAGTCCCGGATGCTTGATCCAGGCCCGTGTCCAAGAGCTTAGTAGTCGTCGCTCTTTTCCGGCGGCACCAGACCCTCGATGCCGGCGAGCAGGTCTTCCTCGCTCATGCGGTCGAAGGCGATGTTCTCTTCGGCATCGTCGGTGTCGGCAGCAGCGGTGGCAGCGCCGGTCTGGTCGGCGATGGCCTCGCCCTCGGCCTCCGGCTCGTCGACCTCCACATGCTTCTGCAGCGAGTGGATCAGGTCTTCCTTGAGGTCGTCCGGCGACAGCGTCTCGTCGGCGATCTCGCGCAGCGCAATGACCGGATTCTTGTCATTGTCGCGAGGAACGGTGATCTGCGCGCCCTGGCTGATCTGGCGGGCACGGTGGCCGGCGAGCAGCACGAGCTCGAAACGGTTGTCGACCTTGTCGATGCAATCTTCAACGGTTACGCGGGCCATGGACTGCCCCCTTTCATGCGTGGATTTGATGGAAAACTGGCGGGCTCCATAACAAGGACGCCGCCGAAATACAAGCTTTATGGCGGGCACCGCCGAAGCACGAGCCCCTGCCCGGCTCAATATCGGACTTCGCCTTGCTTACCTGGTGCCGATCACAATTGCTTGCAATGCGCGCCCTGCCCTTGGATATCCATAAATCTGGCGTTATCTCGAAAGGGGCGGGAAGAGGGACCATTATCGGGCCTACCCGTCACGTCCTTTTAGACGACAGAAATTTTTGAAAAAGGATATTTTTCAATGTTCGATCCCCGTGAAAAGATCGCTCTTTTCATCGACGGCGCCAACCTCTACGCCACCTCGCGGGCGCTGGGCTTCGACATAGACTACCGCAAGCTTCTGTCGAGCTTTCAGAAACGCGGCTACCTGCTCAGGGCCTATTACTACACCGCGCTGGTCGAGGATCAGGAATATTCCTCGATCCGGCCGCTGATCGACTGGCTGGACTATAACGGCTTCAAGGTGGTGACCAAGCCAGCCAAGGAGTTCACCGACTCGACCGGCCGGCGCAAGATCAAGGGCAACATGGACATCGAGCTCACCGTCGATGCGCTGGAGCTTGCCGATGTCGTCGACCACTATGTCATCTTCTCCGGCGACGGCGACTTCCGCACGCTGGTCGAGGCGCTGCAGCGGCGTGGCCGCAAGGTTTCGATCATCTCGACCATGGCCTCGCAGCCGCCGATGATCTCCGACGACTTGCGCCGCCAGGCCGACCACTTCATCGACCTCATGACGCTGAAGAACGAAGTCGGCCGCGATCCATCGGAACGGCCGGTCCGCCGGCCTGAGCCTGCTGAAGCCGACGAGGACGATTATTGAGCGCGGCAGCCTTGAGCGCCGCGCCCTCCCCCGAGCCTGACCGCGATTGTCCGCTTTGCCCGCGGCTGCACGACTTCATCGCCGCCTGGCGCCAGCGCGAGCCGGGCTGGTTCAATGCACCGGTGCCGACCTTCCTGCCGCCGGAGGGCGAGGACTCGGTCAGGCTCCTCATCGTCGGGCTGGCGCCCGGCCTGCGCGGCGCCAACCGCACCGGGCGTCCCTTCACCGGCGACTATGCCGGCGACCTGCTCTACGCAACGCTGATCGCTCAAGGGTTGGCGCGCGGGGAATTCAAGGCCAGGCCCGATGACGGGCTGGAGCTCGTCGGCACCGCGATCACCAATGCGGTGCGATGCGTGCCGCCGGAAAACAAGCCGGTCGGCGCCGAGATCGCCACCTGCCGCACCTTCCTCAAACCGACGATCGCGCGCTTTGCCAATCTGCGGGCCATCCTGACGCTGGGCTCGATCGCGCATCAATCGACGGTGCGGGCGCTGGGCGGGCGCGTCGCCACCCTTCCGTTCCGCCACGGCGGACGCCAGCAGGCCGGCGGCATCACGCTGTTCTCCAGCTATCACTGCTCGCGCTACAACACCAACACCGGTGTCTTGACGGAAGCGATGTTCGTCGATGTCTTCAAGGAGATAGCAGCCTTCCTGAAGAGCTAGGGTCCGGCGCCGCGGCAAACAACTCCGACAGCCTCGCCGGCCCGCCCTTCAGCACATTCAGGTCGACGTCGCCGTCGATGCCGTCGACACGGCCTGTGTCGAGATATTGCCAATAGACCCAGTCGTCGTCGTTCAGCGGCCCCCGCACAGAGCGCAGCCAGCGCTGGCGTACCGCGATATGAGCGGCATAGGTCGGTGCCGTCTCATCGGTTATATAGAGAATGGCCGGCTTGCCGTAAGCCGCCTCGACCGGGCCAAGGAATGCCAGCAGTTCGGCGTTCAGCTCGGCGGGCGAAGGGCGTCGCGGACAATTGCCGTGGAACTCGATGTCGACCACCGGCGGCAAGAGCTGCTCGCCGCGCGGCACGACCGATATGAAGTTCCTGGCCTGGTCGGCACCCGGGCGGCAGAAGGTGAAGAAATGATAGGCGCCGACAGCGAGGCCCGCCGCGCGGGCCTGGCGCAAATTCTCAGCAAAGGCATCGTCGACATAGTCACCACCTTCCGTCGCCTTGATGATGGCGAAGACGACATCGTCGGCCGCGACGCGCGGCCAGTCGATCCTGCCCTGGTGATGCGAAACATCGATGCCCCTTATGGGGAATTCGCTGCGATCCGGCGGGAAAGCACGGGGTCGGAAAAAGCCCTCTGCCCATGTGGCAAGCGCCAGAACCACGAAAGCCAGGGCCAGGGCAATCAAGCCGTTCCTCAAGCCTTGGCTCCCTGCTCGCCTTGCCCGCATATCGAAGGTGGCTTTATCCGCGCTCCTTAAGGAGCCGCCCCTTCTCGCGCGACCAGTCGCGCTGCTTTTCGGTCTCGCGCTTGTCGTGCAGCTTCTTGCCGCGGGCGATGGCGAGCAGGAGCTTGGCGCGGCCGCGATCGTTGAAATAGATTTTCAGCGGCACCAGCGTCATGCCTTCGCGCTCCACGCTCTGGGCAAGCTTGGCCATCTCGCGCTTGCTGACGAGCAGCTTACGGCGCCGGCGCGGCTCGTGGTTGAAGCGGTTGGCCTGGAGATATTCCGGCAGATAGGAATTGATCAGCCAGATCTCGCCGCCTTCGGCGGAGGCGTAGCTCTCCTGGATGTTCGCCTGGCCCTGGCGCAGCGACTTGACCTCGGTGCCGGTCAGCACCAAGCCGGTCTCGATCGTGTCGAGCACCTCGTAGGAAAAGCGCGCCTTGCGGTTTTCGGCGACCGTCCTGTTGTTGGGGTCGGCTTTCTTGACTTGATTCATAATGCGGAGAGGTGGCGCCTCATCCCTAATTAATCAAGCCGGCGTGCTTCAGCGCCGCGTCGAGCTTCTCGGCGGTCGAAGCTTCGACCGTCACCAGCGGCGAGCGGACCACGTTCTCGACCTTGCCCAGCTTCGACAGGGCGTATTTGGCGCCGGATACGCCGGGCTCCACGAAAATTGCTTTATGCAGCGGCAGGAGACGATCCTGCAGTTCTAGCGCCTTGGCGCTGTCGCCGGAGAGCGTGGCTTCCTGGAACTCGGCGCAAAGGCGCGGCGCGACATTCGACGTCACCGAGATGCAGCCGACGCCGCCATGCGCATTGAAGCCGAGCGCGGACGCATCCTCACCGGAAAGCTGGATGAAATCCTTGCCGCAGGTCATGCGCTGTTCCGAGACGCGCTCGACCTTGCCGGTCGCATCCTTGACGCCGGCGATGTTCTTGAAGTCGTGGCGCAGCCTGCCCATCGTCTCCGGGGTCATGTCGATCACCGAGCGCGGTGGGATGTTGTAGATGATGATCGGCAGCTTGGTTGCCCTGGCAACGGCTGCGAAATGCTCGTAGAGGCCGCGCTGGGTCGGCTTGTTGTAATAAGGCGTGACGACCAGGGCTGCATCGGCGCCGGCCTTTTCGGCATACTGCACCAGGCCGACGGCTTCCTCGGTGTTGTTGGAGCCGGCACCGGCCACAACTGGAACCCTGCCCCTGGCGACCTCGATGCAGACCTTGACGACATTGCGGTGCTCGTCATGCGACAGCGTCGGCGACTCGCCGGTGGTGCCGACGGGCACGAGGCCCTTGGTGCCCTCGGCGATCTGCCATTCGACAAACGCGCGAAAGGCTTTCTCGTCGAAACGCCCGCTCTTTTCGAACGGTGTCACGAGCGCAGTCAGCGAGCCTCTCAGCATATTGTCCAAACTCCTTGGGACTTTGTTGGTCTAAGCATGTCGCTCTCCCAAAGCCGGGTGCCCACTTTGGGCGACATGCATCAGCGTTTTGTCGATGCGTTAATTTCGACGCCTTCTAATCGAAAGCGAAGCCGCGCACCATAGTCTCGACACGGTTCAGCGGCAAGCATTGCTGTAGTGCCAGCAAGCGTAATTCGAACGGCCTCGATAACCTTTTGTTTACGAGCCTTTCACGACCTAAGTTTAGGCTCCGGGTCGGCCTCGAAGGCCCTGCCTGCTGACAATGTGCCGGGGTGGAACATGCCGACAAATCGGCCTCATCTGTTCGCGCTTTTGAGCGCGGCCGTCGCGCTGATACCGGGTATGGCGATCGGCGGCAGCGTCGACGTGCGTGTGACGGCGGCGATTGCCGCGCCGGGCTCGCCGTCGGCCGCGGACCAGGCGCAGCAGCCTCAGCCCCCGGCCAGCATCGCGCAATTGAAGAGCGGTCTCGACGCGCTCGCGGTGAACAACATCGCCGCGGCGCGCAATGCTCGCGACACGCTGCCCGCCACCTCGCTCGACCGGCACATTCTGGCCTGGGCGATCGCGCTCTATGGCGGCGACCAGGTGCCGAGCGGCGAAATCGCCGATGCCGCCAAGATGCTGCCTGGATGGCCGGGCACGATCGCGCTGCGCAGGAACAGCGAGCGCGCGCTCTATCGCGAGAACCCGCCGCCGCAAGTGGTGGTGCGGGCCTTCGGCCGCAGCCAGCCGCTGACGCCGGAAGGCGTGATCATCCTTGCCCGCTCGCAGGTGGCGCTGGGCGATCAAGCGGCGGCGCGCGCGGTGCTGGTGCCCTTCTGGCGCACGGAGAAGCTGGATGCCCAGGACGAAACTTCCATCATCAAGGAATTCGGCACGCTGATCCCTGCGGCCGATCATCGCTATCGCATGGAGCGCATGTTCTATGCCGACCGGCCGTCCTCGGCGCTGCGCGTCGCCGGCATTGCCGGCGCCCAGCAACTGGCGGATGCCTGGGTGGCGGTCGATAAAGGCGAAAAAAACGCGGCGAAACTGTTGAAGGCGGTGCCGGCGGCGCAGCGTTCGGCCGGCTATTTCTTCGCCGAGGCAGAATATCTGCGCAAGCAGCAAAAACTTGCCGATGCCGCGGCAGTCGTGATGAAGGCGCCGACCAATCGCGACGCGCTGGTCGATCCCGATGCCTGGTGGGTGGAGCGGCGCGTTCTTTCGCGCGAGCTGGTCGATCAGGGCGACATAAAGACCGCCTACAAGATCGCCTCCATGCATGCGGCCGAAAGCGCGGCCAGCGCCGCGGAAGCCGAGTTCCATGCCGGCTGGTATGCATTGCGCGGTCTCAACGACCCGGCAGCAGCCGCCTCGCATTTTTCACGCATCGCCGAGCTCGCCCAGGGACCGGTGTCGCTGTCGCGCGCCTATTACTGGCTTGGCCGCGCCGCGGAAGTCGGCGGCCCGGGCAGCGCCAAGGACTATTTCACCCGGGCCGCCAGCTACGGCACCACCTTCTACGGCCAGCTTGCCGGCGAGCGTGTGGGCCTCAGAACCTTGAGCATCGTCCATCCCACGCCCAGCGCGGCCGACCGCCAAAGCTTCGAGGGCCGCGAGGCGGTGAAAGCGATCAAGCGGCTGCAGGAGGCAGGGTATGACCGCTATGCCGAGACGCTCTACCGCGACCTCGCGGGGCAGCTGACCAGCCCCGGCGAGCTTGCGCTGCTGGCGGGGCTTGCCGAAAAACAGGGCAACCATTTCATGGCGCTGAAGGTCGGCAAGATCGCCGCCCAGCGCGGCATCGATGTGGGTGCGCTTTCGCATCCGTTGGGTGTCATTCCCGATTCGGCCGATATCTCCGGCTCCGGCAAGGCGCTGGCCTATGCCATCGCCCGCCAGGAGAGCGAGTTCAATGTCGCGGCGATTTCCAGCGCGGGCGCGCGCGGCCTCTTGCAGTTGATGCCGGGTACCGCCAAGCAACTGGCGAAGAAGGCCGGCATGACCTTCTCGCAAACGCGGCTGACGACCGATGCCGGTTACAACGCGACGCTGGGGTCAGCTTTTCTCGGCGAGCAGCTCGACCGCTTCAACGGCTCCTATGTGCTGACCTTCGCGGGGTACAATGCCGGCCCAAACCGCGCCGCCCAGTGGGTGGCGAAATACGGTGATCCGCGCGGCAAGGACGTGGACGCCGTCGTCGACTGGGTCGAGCGGATCCCCTACACGGAAACAAGAAGTTACGTGCAGCGCGTGATGGAGAATTATGAAGTCTACAAGATGCGTATTTCCGGCAAATACGACATCGTCGGGGATCTGGTGAACGGGCGGAGTTGATCGCCGTGGGGCGTATGCAAGCCTCAGGTTGGCGATCCTTCGCGCCCCTCTGTCCTGCCGGACACCTCCCGCACTTGGAGATTGGCAGTTTCGCTGCCGGCTCGTTCATGCCGCTTTGGCGATGGGTAAAAGCTTAGATGACAGTCAAATCCCCTTGCGGGGAGATGTCCGACAGAACAGAGGAGATGCTGTCCCGCCAGCGTGGCAAGGTTGTGTAACGTGCCTTCCCATCATTTGACCGCGGCCGCCCTCGCCTGTAGCTGTCGGTCACCTCAGCGAGGAGCAGCATACCGATGGCGTGCGACGGTTTCTCCGACTTCTTCTATGCCGCACCCGATGGGCTGAAACTGCATGCCCGCATTTATGGCGAGGCGAACGGTGGCTGGCCGATCGTTTGCCTGCCCGGCCTCACCCGCAATGCGCGCGACTTCCATGAGCTCGCGCTTTACCTCTCCGGCAAGGCGAAGACGCCGCGCAAGGTCGTCGCTTTCGACTATCGCGGCCGTGGCCGATCCGACTACGATCCCGACATCAGCCACTACAATGTCGGCGTCGAAGCCGGCGACGTGCTCGCTGGCTTGTCAGCGCTGGGTATCGAAGAGGCTGGCTTCATCGGCACCTCGCGCGGCGGACTGATCATCCATGTGCTCGGCGCGCTGAAGCCGGCCGCGTTGAAAGCCATTGTCCTCAACGATATTGGCCCGGTGATCGAGGCGGAAGGTCTGGCCCATATCCGCTCATATCTCGATCGCGCGCCGAGGCCGAAGACATTCGCCGAGGCGGTCGACACGCAGCGGCGCGTGCATGGTGCCGGCTTCCCTGCGCTCACCGATGCCGACTGGGCGCGTATGGTTGGCGCCATCTGCCGCGATACGGATGCAGGGCTGGTGCCCGATTTCGATCCTGCCCTGGTCGAGACCCTGGCCAATGTCGACTTCAGCAAGCCACTGCCGGATCTTTGGCCACAGTTCAACGCGCTTGCCGCCGTGCCGTTGCTCGCCATACGCGGCGGCAATTCGACGCTTCTCTCCACCGCGACGATCGAGGAGATGGCAAAGCGTCATCCCGGCATGGAGACGATCACGGTGGAAGGCCAGGGACACGCGCCCTTGCTGGAAACCGGCAACCTGCCGAAGAAGATTGCGGATTTCCTCGATCGCGCCGAAGTCAAGTCCACGTAAAGTAAAGCCCGAGACTAACTCCGCCCCGGGGCTGTTTTTGAAATATAGATTCCCGGCGCGTGTCGTGCCGCCTATTTGCCCTTCGAGCTCTTGCGGCCTGCCTTCGCCGGCTCCGAGCCGCTCTCCTTGCGGGCGGCTTTGGTCGGTGACGGCGTGGTCAACGGGGACGCAAACACCGAGTTCTCTGCGGGCCGCGGCGCCTCTTCGGCACGCGGCTTCTCCAGCACCACGACGCAGCCATCGAGGTCGTTGGTGGCGAGGTGCGCATACCGCATGGTCATCGAAAGCGTCTGGTGACCGAGCCACATCTGCACGCGCCGGATATCGATGCCGCCCTGGACGAGTCGCGAAGCGCAGGTGTGGCGCAGGATATGCGGCACCACCTGCTCATCGGCGCCAAGACCGACTTCGGCCTTCGCCTCGTTCCAGATGGCGCGGTACTGCGCCTGGGTGAGCTTGGTGAACGGACCCTTTGGCCGGCGGCCTTCGGTGGTCGGCGGCAGCTTGATCACCTCCTTGACCCGTTCGGTCATCGGGATGGTGCGGCTGCGGCCCGACTTTGTGATCCAGAAGCTGACGCGGTGTTCCTGGATGTCGTTCCAGATCAGGCCGAGCGCCTCGCCGAGACGGCAGCCGGTGTCGACCAGGAAGACGGAAAGTCTGTAAGCATCTTCGCTGCGGCTCTTGATGGCGGCGAACAGCCTTGTCTCTTCGTCCCTTTCGAGGAAACGAATCCGTCCCGCCCGCTCCTTCTGGCGGCGGAACTCGGGCAGGCTGTGGATATCTCCCATCTTATGAGCCTTGCGCAGCAGCTTGCTGAGTGCAGCCATCTTGCGATTGATGGTTGCGTTGCTGTTCCCGCGCTGGCGCAAGGTACCGATAAGACTGTCCAGGGTGTTCTGGTCAAAGGTGCTGAAACGCTCTCCCAGAAGGATCTCGTCTATTTCACCAATGAATGAGCTGACATTGTATTTATGCCGCCCATCATCCCAGAGTATATCCCGGTATGCTGTAAAGAGCTCACTGACCCTGTACGATTTTACTTCCCGGATCTTGTTATAGGTGTACCTAAACTTCGAATTCTGAGAAGAAAATACCGCAAAATGACCAGAGGGCTCCCCCTCTTGAATCGCTTCATTCGACATTTTTAGCCACACCCCCTGTGGTTAAGGGACCAGCCCTAACCGCTCGGGAGCATCCTTTCAAGAGTTTTCGAGTCTGGCCTCCGACCCCATCCGCCACGGCGGATCCCACAAAGTCGCTCTACAGACCCGATCAGCTTACCGTATCACCCCCATCCTTTCGTTGCGTTGATCCATCGCGAAAAGCAAGACGGCCCGGGCATAGAGATGCCCGGGCCGGATTTCATGTTGTTGCAGTCCAGCCCTTAGAAGGAGCGCTGGAAGCGGAGGATACCGCCGACGCTGTTCTTCTTGTCAGCGTTGGTCCAGTTACCATAAATGGTCGGGGTATCGAAGTTCCCATAATGGTTCCAGTCAACTTCGGCCGTGACCGTGAAGCCGGGGACAACGTCGTAGGCAACGTTTGCCGCGACGCCGTAATTCTTGTCGTCGTCACCCGACACCTGGAGGTTGAACGAGGTCTTCTCGTTGAACTTATAGGTGCCGCCAGCCCACCAAGCCCAGTTACCGCCCCAGATCTTGTAGAAGCCGCGACCATTAGCGTCGATGAAATTATCATCGTTGAGCTTGCCGTCGTTGCCATAGCCAAACATGCCGAACAGCGAGATCTGGTCATTGACGTTGACGTCCAAGCGAACCTTGCCGGTCACCTGTTCGTAATTGCTGTCATAAGCCAAAACACCGGTGACGGCGCCCCAGCCCTGCGTCCACTTCACACCGCCGACGACATGCGGAACATAGCTGTCGATGGTGTAAACGTCGCCGTAGCCCTCTTCGAGAGAGACCACAGCCGAGAAGCCGTTGCCGGCGTCGAAATAGTACTGCACGACGTTGGTGTCGAAGCCACCGTAAGGAACGATCGTGTCCTGGATGACGTTGCCGGCATAGCCGATGAACGTATCGAAGGCCGATTCGTCCTTACCGACGCGGAGACCGCCGAGCTGGATCCAGGCGAAGTTCAGCGACACGTCTTTGTTGCCAGCCGGATTGGTGGTGGTGACGAGGCCATCCCTGCCGCTACCATTGCCGAAGTTGAAGCGGGTCTCGGTGTAGGTCTTCAACGTGCCGAGCTCGGTTTCCTGGCCGGTCCAGGTCTTCAGCGTAAAGCGAGCATTTTTCTTCCACGTGCCGTTCTCGTCGCCATCGATCTTGTCGAGAGCCTTGGCACCATCGAACGAGCCAACATCGCCGAAGCCAATGTCGTATCGAACATAGCCGCCGATGCGCAGGCAGGTCTCGGTGCCGGGGATGTAGAAGTAGCCCGAACCGTACACGTCGCAGATCTTGACGTATTCAGCCGGTTCCGGCTCGGCGACGGTCACCGCGTCGGCGGCGCGAGCACCGGAAACTGCGATCAGGGCCGCAGCTGAGCCGAGAAGAAGGCTCTTGATGTTCATTTTCTGACCTCCAGTCAAAAGTTAAAAAACGGGTCTGGGTATTTTTTGCTGAAGGACAGCGTTCCCTGCCCCATCCCCACTTACCGAAAAAGATGCGCACCGCGCCGCTCCTTCGAACGTGACCTTTACCCAGGCGGCGGCGGCGTTCAACCATGATCGTATCGGCAGAAGCCCAGTCCGGACGCTATCCCCGAACGTTGTTGCACAAATGACACGATTTGGCCTCACTCCGAAAGTTCTCATTAACCATTAAGGCCTTGCGGCCGGTCGAATCCGGCGATGAGCGGCCGAAATTGCGGCGCCAGCGTGCGAGTCGCCGGGCAGGGAATCGCCATGGAATCGCCGCATGGGAACACTCATCCTGCTGCCCCGTGCGGAATTTTCAGTGATTACGGCGCGGGAATGTTGATTGTGCTGATGCTTTTCTTTATCCAGCGGCGCGACGGAGAGGTGGCCGAGTGGTCGAAGGCGCTCCCCTGCTAAGGGAGTAGAGGTCAAAAGCTTCTCGTGGGTTCGAATCCCATCCTCTCCGCCATCCTGCTTCGCGCTGCGCGCTTCGCAGGACAAGCCCTACAGTTCGTGCGAAGCAGGATGGCGGAGAGGATGCCCTCCGAAGCCTTGGCGAAGGAGGGCCGGTCCGTGTGGTGCGTATACCTGATTGAGAGCGAGGCTTTCGTAGGCGAGCGTTATTTCGGCATAACATCGGCGACGAATTGCTGAGCATAACGCCGGAAAGTCCAGTCACACTTCCAAATTTCTCCCGTGGAATCGTGACCTACATGGCCTTTTCAAGCCGAGCAAAGGCGACTTCGTTCGAGCGCTATCTCAAATCGGGATCCGGGCACGCGTTCGCCAGCAAACGTCTGTGGTAGCGGCCACTCGGAAAAAATACACAATAACAAAGCACTGACACCGGTGACAGTCGAGTGAAATCGACGCTGCCGTTCGATTCTGACTGGAGGTCAGAAAATGAACATCAAGAGCCTTCTTCTCGGCTCAGCTGCGGCCCTGATCGCAGTTTCCGGTGCTCGCGCTGCCGACGCGGTGACCGTCGCCGAGCCGGAACCGGCTGAATACGTCAAGATCTGCGACGTGTACGGCGCCGGCTACTTCTATATCCCCGGCACCGAGACCTGCCTGCGCATCGGCGGCTATGTCCGCTACGACGCCGCTGGTGGCGACATCGGCTCGTTCGACGGCGCCCGCACGAGCGACGTCGTAACCGGCAAGGACCAGGGCACATGGTTCAAAAACACCCGCTTCACGCTCAAGACCTGGACCGGCCAGGAAACCGAGCTCGGCACGTTGAAGACCTACACCGAAATGCGCATGAATTTCGGCAACCGCAACGGGGACTTTGAGTACAATGAAGCCGGCAACAAGACCTTCGACCTGCACTTCGCCTGGGTTCAGCTCGGTGGACTGCGCGTCGGTCTCGACGAATCGGCTTTCGACACCTTCGTCGGTTACGCCGGCAACGTCATCAACGACACGCTGGTCCCCTACGGCGGCTTCCAGACCAATGAAATCCAGTACTACTTCGATGCCGGCAACGGCTTCTCGGCAGTGGTCTCGCTGGAAGAGGGTTCGGGTCGATATGACGGGGCAATTGGCACGATCGACAGCTATGTTCCGCATGTCGTCGGCGGCGTGAAGTACACGCAGGGCTGGGGCGACATCGTCGGTGTCGTTGCCTACGACAGCAACTACGAAAACGTATCCGGCAAGGTTCGCCTGGATGTGAACGTGACCAACGAACTGTCGCTGTTCGGCATGTTCGGTTACGGCAGCGACGGCAAGCTTGGCGATGTTGGACTAGCTCGCTCCTTCTACAAGCCATGGGGCGGCCATTGGGCCTTCTGGGCCGGCGGCACTTACAAGTTCAGCGACAAGGCCTCCTTCAACCTTCAGGTGTCGGGCGATCAGTTCAAGAACTACGGCATTGCAGCTAACGTTGCCTACACCGTCGTTCCCGGCCTCACCATCACGCCCGAAGTTGACTTCCTCCACAATGGCAGGTTCGGCGATCTGGACAATTCCAACTGGACCGGTGCCACCAAGAAGAACAGCGTCGGCGGTATCATCCGTTTCCAGCGCGACTTCTAGAACCAGATATTTTCTGGGGAGACAGGAAAACCCGGCGGGCAACCGCCGGGCTTTTTTTTGTTTTAAGTGCATGTCGAGGTCCCCAATCGCTGCGCAGTTTGGGTGTTGCAGCAAATGTCCGAGCCGCCTTTGGCGTTCGACACGATATCGGCGTAGCGGCTGTGGAGAGCTCCTAAAATCCGGGGGACAGCCGCTCCTGGTCGCAGCATGGAACGGGATGCCGAAGCTGCCAATCTCGCGACTTGTGGGGAGATATTCAGTCCGGCCCGCAGTTGCTGCCGAACGTCCGGCAGGACAAAGGCGGCGCGAACGGTCATAACCGATCTGGCTTTGCGTCGCCGCAATTCCTCGACCCAACTCCAAGCCGTCAGAATCTCCGGATCGAGCAACTGGCTCGCCGGAGCGGCTGCGCCCGGCGATCGAATTCAAACCTCGGCCAGGTCACCCAGGGCTTCAATCAGGGGGGTGATCTCGGCTTCGAAATTCTTCCAGCGCCTCACGGAGGATTTGTAGATCGGCTGACGAACCTGCCAACGGCTGGGGGTGGTAACCGCCCCTTCCCTATCGAAGAAGCGCAAGCAGGCATCATCCCACGGGAGCCCGAGATAATCGATGAGCCGGCGCGACTGCGCCTCTTGGTTCTCCACAAGTGTCTCATATCGATTCTCGAAGATGCGGCCTGGGAACACCTCGTTCCAGTGACGCATCAAGCGGTCGTACTCGCGATAGTAGAGGCCGAGCGCCTGCAGGTCCGCATTGTAGCCGTGCGTCGAGTTGAACGGCAGGACGTAGCACGATACGCAGTTGTCGATAGCATCGCGGCGACAGTGAATGATGCGCGCCTTGGGAAAGAGAAGGCTGAGAAGGCCGATCAATTCGAAGTTGTGCGGCATCTTATCTATGATGCGCTGCGCCGTCGGAGCGCGCTCGCGCAGATAGGAGTGGTGTTCATGGGCCAACGTCTTCGACAAGCCTTCGGTGATTGTCGAGATCGGTTTGCTGAAATCGGAGGCCGAGGCTTGCAGACCGATTGCATTCGCCACCCGCCTTAGCTTGCTCAACTCTCCCGCCCCGTGAGCCTCGGGATGACTGGCGCATATTTGTTCGGTAAGCGTGGTGCCCGAGCGCGGCATGCCCACCACGAACACAGGCGCTTCGGAAGAATTGCCATAACCGGACCTTGCCGCAAAGAAATCCGGCGTGAAGGTTTCAATCGTCAGGTCTATGAAACGACGGTACTGATCGATGTCGAATTTGTGACCTTCCGCTTGCTTCGCCTTCCTGAAGTGGTCGAAGGCTTGCGCATAGCGCTTGAGGTCGTTCCCCACCTTACCGGCGGCGTAGTTGAGACTCGCTTTAGCCTCCGGCTTAAGCCCCGGCCTGTTCAACTCGCGAAGGATCGACTGGAATTCGGCGGGCTCCTCAGTGAATTTTCGGGTTTGCACAAGGTCGTAGTAGGCGGCCGCCACGTCGATGCGGCGTTCGATCGCCTCCTTGAGATAGGAAGCGGCCTCATCCATGCGCCCAAGGCCTGTGAGCGCGGCTGCTATTCCGATCCGCGCCTTGGGATGGTCGCGCTTGATCCTCAGCGCCTGCTCATACAGCGGCAAGGCCAGATCAGGTTTATCGAACTGGGTGTAGACGCCCCCCAAGGCACAAAGCGCCTCTACCAGATCGGGCTGCACTTCCAAGGCGTATTGGATGTGTTTGACGGCCGCTGAGAATTCACTCAGCTTCCCATAGGCCTCGCCGAGGCTAAGATGGTAGTAGGGGTTTCTAGGCTCCTCGCCGACTGCACGCGCGAAATAGCGCAAGGCCGCCTCATGATCGGAACCCAGACAGACGGTGCCCATGATGTACAGGGCCAGCGGATGATTTGGCGTTCGAGCCAGCACCTGGAAGCATAAATCCTGTGCTTCATCCAGGCGTTTGGCCTGTTGACACTCATAAGCTTTCTTCAGCAAAGCGTCGTCGGCCTGTGCGCGGGCAAGCGAATTCTGGAGGCTCGGCTGTGGCGGACTTGCCTGGGGCCATCTGGGCTTCGGCATAACGCCGGATTTGAGGTGTTTGGACCAGGCAGGTGGCAGTCGGTTATTCATGCCTTTGGCTAGCAAAGGGGGCGGGCGAAATCCAGTAAACACAATGCGATGCGGGTCCGCGGAATAGATATTCAGCGCCCCAACCCATCCCCGTCTGATCGGCCCACAGTACTGCCAGCCTTGGCACGCATCTGCACCTTGCCTCTACACCGATCGGATGTCCCCTTTCCGCAAGCGGCATCGTTTCAGAGGAGATTATTTGCGCTGACACATCAATTTCGGCGCGCATTACAGCTCGCCAGGTCGCCCAAGGTGTTTTGGTCGTACTCTGTCAACCCAGGTGCGCCAGAGGCCAAATTGAGATATGGGGCAGCCTAGCCAGTGGCAGTCAAATCTCCGCCAAGTCACCCAACGCTTCGATCAGGGGCTGGATTTCGCGCTCATAGTTCTTCCAGCGCTTCACCGAAGATTTGTAGATCGGCTGGCGAACCTGCCAGCGACTGTACGTGTTTACCGCACCATCCCTCTCGAAGAAGCGAAGGCATGCATCGTCCCATGATAGCCCAAGATAGTTTATCAGACGGCGCGACTGCTCCTCCTGGTTTTCAATCAGCGTCTCATAACGATTTTCGAGAATACGACCCGGGAAAACTCTGTTCCAATGGCGCATCAAGCGATCATACTCGCGATAGTAAAGTCCAAGTGTGCGCAAATCGCAATTGTAGCTATGACCTTCGCTAAAGGCCAGCATGAAGCAAGAAACACAATTATCGATGGCGTCGCGACGGCAATGAATGACCCGCGCGTTGGGGAAGAGAAGCCAGATGAGGCCTACCACTTCGAAATTGTGCGGCATCTTATCGATGACGCGCGCCGCATGGGGTGCCCTCTCCCGTAGATAAGCCAAGTGTTCATCCGCCAGCATTTTTGAAAGATCGGGTGTGATTGACATGATCGATTGGGCCATGTCGCCCGAAGAGCGATCTAGTAGGCCGGTTGCGTTCGCAACTCGCCTCAGCTTGCTAAGTTCGCCCGCGCCGTGCGCATACGGATGGCTGGCGCAAATTTGTTCAGTAAGCGTGGTCCCCGAACGTGGCATGCCAACAACAAAAACAGGCACTTCAGACGAATTTCCATAGCCCGCTCTTTCGGCTAGCAGGTCTGGGGTGAATATCTCGATCATCGAATCGACCCAGCGCCGGTACTGGTCGACATCGAACCTGTAACCCAAGGCCTCTTTCGCCTTGTTAAAGTGAAAAAAAGCCTGTTCGTAGCGTTTGAGGTCGTTCAGAACCTTGCCGGCCGCGTGATGGAGTTGCCCCGCGCACTGGCCGCCCAGCTTTGAATTGTCGAGTTCGCGCAGAATGGATTGGAGTTCCGCGGGCTCCTCCGCGAATTTGCGGGTGTGTACAAGATCGTTATAGGCAGTTGGCACTTCAATCCGCCGATCGATCGCTTCCTTCAGGTAGGTAGCGGCTTCATCCATCCGCCCGAGGCTGCTGAGCGCGTTAGCAAGCCCTATGCGTACCTTCGGATGGTCGCGATTGATTCTCAACGCCTTCTCGAAGAGCGGCAATGCCATCTCTGGTTTATCAAACGCCAAATAAACACGGCCAAGAGAACAAAGCGCTTCTACAAGATCAGGCTGCAAGTCCAGTGCATACTCTATGTGCTTGATCGCTGACGAAAACTCGCTGAGTTTTACATAGACGTCGCCGAGACTTAGATGGTAGTAAGGATTTTTAGGCTCCTCGCCGACAGCTCGCGCGAAATATCGCAAAGCCTTTTCATCGTCGTAGCCCACATACACCGTCCCCAGGATGTACATAGCAAGAGGATGATTTGGCGTGCGCGCAAGGACTTGGAGGCATATGTCCTGAGCCTCCTCCAGCCGTTTGGCTTGCTGGTGTTCATAGGCTTGCTTCAGGAGCTCGTCGTCGGCTCTCTCTCGCGCGCGCAAATTTGTTTTCAGCAAACTGGCTTGCGGCAACTTGGTTTGCGGCGCAGGGCCGGATCTAAGGTGCTTTGACCAAGCAGGCGGCAGTCGATTGTTCATGGTGCCTCGCTACCAAAAACAAGCGGCGGAATCCAGCCTGAGCCGCGCAATCGATATGGTTCTGGCGCAGCTTGCGTCCTTCCATCGCTCACGTTAGCAAGAAGCCACCTTTCTCAACCGAGCCTTTGCCATGCGCCAGCGCCCTTCCCTTACGCCGATCGTCGGCGCGCTTCCCACCACGGTGCCGTTCGTCGGGCCGGAGGCGCAGGAGCGCGAGCGCGGCCGGCCTTTCCGCGCCCGCATCGGCGCCAATGAGAGCAGCTTTGGCCCCTCGCCGCGCGTGATTGCCCGCATGGAGAGCGTTGCGCGCGACCAGTGGATGTATTGCGACCCCGACAATTTCGAGCTGAAGGTCGCGGCGGCCGCGCATCACAATGTCGGCGTCGAGAACGTGGTGGTCGGCGAAGGCATTGACGGGCTGCTCGGCCTTGTGGCGCGCATGTATGTCGCGCCGGGCGACGCGGTGGTGACCTCGCTTGGCGCCTATCCCACCTTCAACTTCCACATCGCCGGCGTCGGCGGCCGGCTGGTGACGGTTCCCTACGCCGACGACAAGGAGGACCTCGACGGACTGCTTGCCGCTGTCGCCCGGGAACGAGCGCCGCTCGTCTATCTCTCCAATCCGGACAATCCGATGGGAAGCTGGTGGGAGGCGCCGGACGTCGTCGGCTTCATCGAGGCCCTGCCGGAAACCACCATGCTGGTGCTGGACGAGGCCTATGGCGAGCTCGGACCGGCCTCGGCGCTACCGCCGATCGACGTCGCGCGGCCGAACGTCGTGCGCATGCGCACCTTCTCCAAGGCGTATGGGCTTGCCGGCATTCGCTGCGGCTATGCGGTGGCCGAACGGGAAGTGATCCGCGACTTCGAAAAGATCCGCAACCATTACGGCGTCAGCCGCATGGCGCAGATCGCCGGGCTCGAGGCGCTGGCCGATCAGGACTATCTGAATTCGGTGGTGGCGCGCGTGGCCGCGGGGCGCCGGCGCATTGCGGCCATCGCCGAGGAAAACGGGCTGAAGCCGCTGCCCTCGGCGACCAATTTCGTCACCATAGACTGCGGCCGCGACGGCGCCTTCGCGCTGAAGGTGATGCAGGCGCTGCTCTCGCGCGACGTCTTCATCCGCAAGCCGATGGCGCCGCGGCTCGACCGCTGCATCCGGGTCAGCGTCGGCCTCGACCATGAGCTCGACATCTTCGCCGAGGAATTGCCTGGCGCGCTGGCGACGGCGCGGGGGAACTAACGGCGATCCACAGCCGTTGCGTTTGCGCGGCGCCGAGCCGGATTCCGTAAGGCTTCGAAGGCGGAGACGAGCATGGTCGAGCAGAAGAGAACCGTTCGGGCGCGCATCTCCGGCAAGGTGCAAGGGGTCAGCTACCGGGTTTGGGCGCGGGACGAAGCCGTGCGCCTCGGACTGACGGGCTGGGTGCGAAACGAGCACGACGGTTCGGTCACGGCGCTCATCGCCGGCGCCGACGCAGCGATCGACTCGATGGTCGATCGGCTGTGGCGGGGGCCTAGGGGCGCGACGGTCATCAGGGTCGAGGTCGAAGAACGCACGGACGATAGTGCACCTATCGACTTCAGGATCATCGCCTAGGCAAGTCCGCCGAAATCAGCTTCCATCCACCGATCGGCAAACCGTCCGACATTGCTTCTGGTGCGATACGCACACGATATATGTGCGTATATTCCGATTTGTTACTTTAGCGCCGCATGATGAACATATTTGCTCCATAGCCGGAAAGGCGGGTGACGGAGATCAGGGGGCTCACCAAACAGTATCAACGGGGATATCCGATGCCGCAGCACAGTGCCAACGAGCAGTATCTGCTCGAGCTCATCAATGCTGAGCGCGCCAAGACCGGCGCCCAGCCCCTGGCCTTCGACAACGATCTCAGCGAAGCCGCCGAGGGCCACGACAAGTGGATGCTGGCCACCGACACATTCTCCCACACCGGTTCCGGAGGTTCGTCGCCGACGACGCGCATGACGAATGCCGGCTATACGCTGAGCGGCTCATGGGCCACGGGCGAGAACATCGCCTGGGCAACGACCCGCGCGCCGACCGGCTATGTCGACGAGGTCAAGCTTCTCCACACCAATCTGATGAATTCTCCCGGGCACCGGGCCAACATCCTCAATTCCAACTTCCGTGAAGTTGGGCTCGCCTTCGAGGTCGGCGACTACAAGGGCCGCAGCAGCGCCTTCGTCACCGAGGATTTCGCCAAGAGCGGCACGGATCTCTTCCTCACCGGCGTCGCTTTCGACGACAAGGACGGCGACCGTTTCTACGATCCGGGCGAAGGGCTGGGCACCATCACTGTGACCGCCAGGAACTCAGCCGGCCAGACCTTTAAGACCACGACCTCGGCCGCCGGCGGCTATGATCTAGCGCTGAAGCCCGGCACCTATAACGTCACTTTTTCTGGCGCCAATATCGCCACTTCGACGCAGACGGCGACAATCGGCACCAAGAACGTCAAGCGCGACCTGATCGACCCGGCAATGAAATCGGGCACGCTCGCGGCGACGGCATCGGCAGAAGATTCAGGATCCGATACAAGCCACGCCCCGGCCGCGTCGACCAGCGGACCGAACACGGGCAACGGCGCCAAAAACTGGCTCGCCGACTTCTTCGGCAAGCATCCTGTTGGCGACCGGGGCACGCCTGGTCTCACCGACTCCACCGACGCGCCAAAGCATGATGCGGTGGCCTTGGACGGCGACCAATTCTTGTTCCGTCACGCCTCGCACGCCAATCCGGACAACGCGCCGGATCCGTCGGACCATGTCCAGCAGGCTGTGGAACGGGCGGCAGCGGGGCTGCACGACCAGCTGCCGGCCGACAATCCGGTCTTTGCCGACGCGGCCGATGCGGCGCAGTCCGCGATCACCAAGATCCTGGCGCAGATTGCCGGCCATTCCGACCATCAGACGACGGCACTCGTCGGCTGATCTTGACCGCGGGCCGCGCCTCGATCGCGGCCCGCCAACCCGCCTCAAGCCGGGCGCGGTTTTTTCGGGGGTAACCATCTGACACGCTCGCCTTTAGCTGACCTGAAGCCTTCCGAGCTTCGCAAGGCGCTCGCCTCCTTCCGCGGCCCGTATGCGGCCGTCGCCGGCCTCAGCGGCCTCATCAACGTGCTGATGCTGTCCGGTTCGCTGTTCATGCTGCAGGTCTATGACCGCGTTCTGCCTAGCCGCAGCGTGCCGACGCTGGTGGCGCTGATCATTCTGGTCGCCGTGCTTTATGCCTTCCAGGGCGTCCTCGAAGCGATCCGTGCGCGCGTGCTGACACGCATCGGCGCCGGCATCGACGAGCTCATCGCCGGCCGCGTCTTCAACTGCCTCGTGCGGCTGCCGCTCAGAACGCCTGATCGCGGCGAAGGCCTGCAGGCGCTGCGCGACCTCGACCAGGTCAGCGGCTTCCTTTCCAGCCCCGGCCCGGGTGCGCTGTTCGATCTGCCATGGATGCCGCTCTATGTTGTGATCTGCTTTCTTTTCCATCCGTGGATCGGCGTCGCGGCGCTCATCGGCGCGCTGCTGCTGATCGCGCTGACGGCACTCACCGATCGCCTGGTCCGCGCCCCGACCAAGGCAATGTCCGGCTTCGGCACAAGGCGCGGCGCGATCGCGCAGGCGAGCGCCCGCAACGCCGAAGTGCTGGCCGCCATGGGCATGGGCGAGAGGCTGGCCGGGCGCTGGAGCCAAGCAAACAACGCCTTCCGCGAGGCGCAGGCGCAGGCGAGCGACCTGACGAGCGGATTGGGTGCGGCTTCGCGCATCATGCGCATGATGCTGCAGTCGATGGTCCTGGCGCTCGGCGCCTATCTGGTCATTTACCAGCAGGCCACGCCCGGCATCATCATCGCCAGTTCAATCCTGACATCGCGGGCGCTGGCGCCGATCGAGCTCGCCACCGCGTATTGGAAGCACTTCCTCAGCGCGCGCCAGAGCTGGCAGAGGCTGGTCGATCTGTTTGCCGCCT
>NZ_RZST01000479.1:0-3425 GCF_003997575.1 Mesorhizobium sp. M1A.F.Ca.IN.022.07.1.1 | reverse complement strand
GATGTCCTCGATCTGCGACACAAGATAGAGCGGCTTGCCGGTCTCGTCTTCGCGAATGACCGAGCCCGCGAGCTGCGCCCAGACCGGAGTGCCGTCCTTCTTGAGGTAGCGCTTCTCGAAATGAAAGGAATCGATCTTTCCCTCTTTCAGCGCGATCATCGTCTCACGGCCGATCTGCAGATCGTCGGGATGCGTGATCTGGAAGAAGGTCAGCGCCTCGATTTCCGCCCGGCTGTAGCCGAGCATCGCCGCGAAGGCGGGATTGGTCTGAAGGATGCGGCCGTCGAGGCCGACGATGGCGACGCCGATCGCCGAATCTTCCATCGCGCGGCGAAAGCGCTGCTCGCTCTCGGCAATCTGCCGGCGGTCGTCGATGATCCTGCGGATGAACAGCGCCGAGACAAAGAGCGTCACGGCGGTGACGGCGACCGATATCTGCAGGCAGAACTTCAGCGCGTCCGCACCGAGCTCCAGCGCCGGCAACAGGACCGACGCCATCAGGGTGATAAGCCCTGCCGCCATCAAGGCGAGCACAGCGCGCTTGCCGGCCCGCGGACCTTTCCAACTCAACCACGCCACAATGCGATCCCACCCCATGCGCAACTGCCACAACCCTGGCGGATCGATTTTAAGGAATGGTTGTAAGCTGCGGCGGCCACGCCGCTAACCGGCAAAGCAATTGCCGGCATGATTAAGGATCGGTGTGTAATCCTACCAGCGGACGAAAAACCGTCCGCCAAGCGCGCCGAGTGCGGTGAGGAAAGCGATCGCGATCGTGTACCAGGTGGCGACGAACAGCGGCGAATCGTCGAAGCAATGTGCGGCATAGAAGGTCGCCGCCACGCCCCCCGCGAGCAGGCCCGCGACCGCGCCGGCCAGCACCGGCCGCGTCGGCGCGCCATAGCGCAGCATGCCGAGGAAGATCGCCAGGGGACCGATGCCGATCAACGGGATGAAGCTCATGCAGATCATCATGTTGGTACCCACGAGCCGCCTGCCCCAGTCCGCCTCGGGCACGACGAAAAGCTCCAGGATGACCGCGATCACGACGAGCGCGGGCGCGGCGGGCATCCATAGTTTCGCTCGCCTGCTCGCCGCACCGGGCGCCGACAGCGCTCGGATCAGAGCGAATGCGCTGGTCGTGAGCGCCAAGGTGAAGACGAACTTCGATATGAAGCGCATCGTATGCATGGCCGGCATGATGTCCGGGCGCGGACCGATGGTCATGAAAAAGACCACCGCCGCGACCACAACCGCCACGCCGACGGCCAGCCACCAGGCGAGGCCAAGCGGCATCGCCTTGTTGCGGGCATCGGCGTCGAGCGCCTTTATGAGGTCCTCGGTTCTCATGTCACCGTCGTCCGAACCTTTTGGCGATCGCGGCAAGGCCGCGATGCAGCGACACGCGCACCGCCGTCTCGCTGATGCCGAGCTTGACCGCCGTTTCGCCGATCGAATGGCCGTCGACCGAGATCGAGGAAACCACGGAACGCTGCGAGGGCGGCAAGCCGTCCAGGGCCCGGTTTATGTCGCGCTCGCTCACCGTCTCCGCTTCCGGCTCGGCGAACGTCTCTGCGATCTCGTCGATCTCGACCTCGATGCGACGGCCGCGCCTGCGGAATGCATCGATCAGCTTGAAGCGGGCGATCGCATAGACCCATGGCAGCACCGGCGCGTCTTCTCGCCACGTGTGCCTTTTGACGTGAATGGCCAGCAAGGTTTCCTGCACGACATCCTCGGGGTCGACCCCGCCCTGGACGATCTTGCGCCGGACGAAGCCACGAACGAGAGCGGCTATCCGGTGAAGAAAGTCGGCGTAAGCCCTTTCGTCTCCCGCGATCGCGGCCCTGAGCAGCCGGGAAAGCTCGGCCTCGTCCTTGCCGGTCACAAGAGTTTACCCCCGATGTTCGCGTCTCGGCCCTGGTTTGTTACGTGTCCGGCGAAATAATGTCCAAGCCAAAGTACCGGAAAATCACGAAAGTTTGCGGCACGGCGACCGATTGAAGCAGGCCGGAATGTTGACTATTGTAATCAGGTATTTATAGGTGCGCCTGAGCCCGAACCCCTGTCTGCAGATTTGAGGACGATGCCCATGAAAACTGCCTTTTCCACTCTTGCCGGCGCCGCCGCGCTGGCCCTCGGCCTGATTGCCGGACCGGCCATGGCGGAGGATGCAGGCATCATCGTCTACAACGCCCAGCATGAAAGCCTGGCCAAGGAATGGGCGAAGGGCTTCACCAAGGAAACTGGCATCAAGGTCACGCTGCGCAATGGCGGCGACAGCGATTTCTCCAACCAGATCGTCGCCGAGGGTGCTGCCTCGCCGGCCGACGTGTTCCTGACCGAGAATTCGCCGGCGATGGCGCTGGTCGAGGCGGCCGGCCTGTTCACGCCGGTCGATGCCGACACCCTCGCTCAGGTTCCGCAGGAATACCAGCCTTCGAGCGGCAAATGGGTGGGCGTCGCCGCGCGCAGCACCGTCTTTGCCTACAACAAGGACAAGCTCAAGGAAGGCCAGCTGCCCAAGTCGCTGCTCGACCTTGCCGATCCGAGCTGGAAGGGCCGGTGGGCCGCCTCGCCGTCCGGCGCCGATTTCCAGGCCATCGTCAGCGCGATGCTCGAGCTCAAAGGTGAAGCCGCGACTTCCGACTGGCTGAAGGCCATGAAGGAGAACTTCACCGCCTACAAGGGCAACAATACGGTGATGAAGGCGGTCAATGCCGGGGAGATCGATGGCGGCGTGATCTACCACTACTACTATTTCGGCGACCAGGCGAAGACCGGCGAGAACAGCAAGAATGTCGGCCTGCATTATTTCAAGAACCAGGACCCGGGCGCGTTCGTGTCGATCTCTGGCGGCGGCGTGCTGGCCTCGAGCAAGCATCCGAAGGAAGCCCAGGCTTTCTTGAAGTGGGTCACCGGCAAGGCCGGCCAGGAGGTTTTGAGAACCGGGACCTCTTATGAATACGCGGTCGGCAAGGATGCCATGTCGAACCCGAAGCTCGTGCCGCTGGCCGATCTGCAGGCGCCCAACATCGATCCGACGCACCTGAACTCGAAGAAGGTCATCGACCTGATGACGCAAGCCGGCTTGCTTTAGTCCGCGTTCGTCCTAAAAGGACAACCGACCGTGCTCCCGCCGGAATTCGCTTTCCGCGGGAGCGCTTTTGTTTTGGAGATGGCCTCGTCGATGACGATCATCTGCGTTTCCGACCGCGTTCGCGGTTCATCAGATCGTCTCCAGGCGGTGCATTCCGGCTGATGTCCGCGATCGACCTCACGCATTCGGGGCCGCCGGCTGCCGCAAGGCAGAGCCGGCGGTCCACGTCGTGGATTACGCTTGCGGCCGCCATCGTCTCGCTGATCGCTCTCCTGCCGCTTGCCTTCATCGTCTGGGTGGGCATCCAGACGGGATGGGACACGGT
>NZ_RZST01000478.1:0-3473 GCF_003997575.1 Mesorhizobium sp. M1A.F.Ca.IN.022.07.1.1 | reverse complement strand
TCCCCGACATGGTGCGGCGGCGAGATCCTGAGCACCTTGCCGGCGATCGGCGCCGACATCGTATAGACGTGCCGCACCTGGGTCTTGGCTTCATCATCGACCGTGACCTCCATCGAGCCTTTGGTCACCGTCGCGAGGTCGACTGCGATCGGCTGCGGCCATGCGAACCAGACCGCCGCCAGGGCGATCAGACCAAGGGCCGCGATGCCGCCGATTCTCTTCATCCAGTTGGTCATCGATTTGCTACGCATGGCCTTCAATCCCGCGTCTTGAGAACGGCAACGAGGTCGAGTTGAGTGACTCGCCTACGGACGATCAGCGCTGAGAGCACAGCCGCCGTAATGACGATCGCGCTGGCGAAAACATAAGTGGCAGGCTCGACAACCAGGCGTACCCGCATCAGTTCGCCGGCCAGGTTCGTCTTCATGATCAGTGCAAGACCATAGCCGAGGGCCCAGCCCGGCGGTTGCGCGATCAGGGTCAACAGCGCGAGTTCAAGCAGAAGGATGCGCAGCACCTCGCCGTGGGTGAAGCCAAGCACCCGAAGGCTTGCCAATTCCCTGGCCCGTTCGGACAGGGAGACACGAGCGTTGTTGTAAACCACGCCGAACGCGATGACGGCCGCGAGCCCCGTGTAGATGCTGGACATCGTGGTGACCAGAATAGCCACAGCGTCGCGGAAAGTGGCGAGGGACGCGGTCTGCAGAGCCAGGCTGCTCACGACCGGCAGGGCCTCGACCGCCGCGTAGAACTGATCCTGCCTGTTCTTGTCCAGACTGACGCTGACGCCGTTCGCCTTCGGCGCTTCGCGCAGCAGCTTGGCCAGCGCATCCTGATCCATCATCCCGCGAATGCCGAGATAGTCCTCGACCAGCGCTGCCACAGGAAGCGTGATCGTCCGGCGCTCGCCGTCGAGCAGATCGACCTCGACGGTGTCGCCAACCCGCACCTTCAGGATGTTGGCAAGCATGTCCGAGATGGCGAGGCCGGATTCCGGCAGGACTACAGGCTGCAGGTCGGCATCGATGATGCGGTTGAGCTCCGCCCCGCGCGGCCTGGCACGGATCATGATACGACGCTCGACATGGCCGTTCCGGATGCGGACCTGGACTTCTCGATAGGGTTCCGCCTTCAGCACGCCGGGAAGCCTTGCAATCTGGAAGGCCACTTCCCGAGGACGCTTCTCGAAAAAGCTGACCGTCACGTCCTGTCGATCCGCGAGGAAGTAGGTGACGTCGACGAGCTGCTCCATCGTGCCCCCGGTGAAGAGCGACACGATCAGGATCGCCGTCGCCAGCGACATGCCGAACGCGGTAAAAAAGGACCGAATTGGATGACGCGCTATGTTGCGCAGCATCATTCTCGTCGGCTGCGAGACAAGGCCGGCCACACTGAGGCTCAGCGGCAGCGTTCGATGGAAAACCGGTGGAGCCGGAGGCTGCATGGCGACGGCCGGAGCCAGATTGACGACTTCGCGCAAGGCGCGCAGCGCGCCAACCGCCGCGGAAAACGCGCTCAATCCCGCCGCCGCGACGTAGAGATCGGGACTTTTTGTGAACAGGAGAAAAGGGAAGCGGAAAAAGTCGGCAAATATTCCAGTCACATAGCTGCCGAGCCAAGTGCCGATCAGGCTGCCGATGATGATGCCTATTCCCGTGATGACGCCTACAAATTTCAGGTAGTGCAGGACGATGCTGGCGTTGCGGTAGCCGAGCGCCTTCAGCAGGCCGATCTGCTCGCGCTCGAGCGAAACGAGCCGGCTGAGGGTAAGGTTCACCAGGAACGCCGAAACCAGCAGGAAGATCGGCGGCAGCGTGCGGCTCATGTTGTTGAGCATGTCGAGTTCGTGGTCGAGCCAGGCATGCGATGTCTGGTCCTTGCGCCCGTAGGCAGCGCGCCCGCCATAGCGGTCGAGCAGGCCGTCGAGACGCGTCATCACCTCGCGTTCCGACGTTCCTCGCAGCAGCTTCAGCGACACGGACGAAAAGGCGCCTTCCAGATCGTAGACGCTGGCCAGAGCCCGTTCGGACATCCAGATGACGCCGAATCGGCGGCCGTCCGGCATGATGTCGCCGGGGCCGACGGCATAGATGTACTCGGGACAAAGGGCGATGCCGACGATCGTCAGGTCGCGCTTGCGGCCGTTGAGGATTGCAGCGAAGTTTGAGCCTAGGGTGAACCGGTGCGCTTCGGCGAAGTTCTCGTTGACGACGATCTCATCTTCCCGGCTCGGATCGGGCGTGCGGCCGGCACGCATATAGAGGCGATTGAGCTTCGGCTCGCCGATCTCGGGCAACGAGACGACCATTCCGGTAGCCGGTGCGGTCTGGCCTGGTATGTCGAGAAGCGCCAATTGCGCGATCCGCGCATCGACGGCCGCCACGCCGGGAATTTCGGCAATCCGGTCGACAAGGGCCTTCGGTGCCCGCCGCACGGTGGCGAAGACATCGGCGAAGCGGTAGCGCTCGTAATAGGCAGTCCTTGTCTCGTCGAGGGAGCGATAGGAACCGACGGCGAGGAGAAGCGTTGCCACACCGCCGCCCACCACGAGCGCGATGGCCAATGCCTGCGCCCAAAGGCGCAACAGGTCACGAAACAGCTTTATGTCCAGCGCGCGCATTTCTTCACCACTGCAACTCCGCCACGGCGCGCCGGGTCTTGTTGGTGACGGCCTTCGATATCTGCCCGTCGCTGAAGAACAGGACGCGGTGCGCGACTTCCTGGATGATGGCGTTGTGGGTGATGATGACGGTGGTCGTGCCAAGCTCGGCGTTGACCTTCATCAAGGCATCGATCACCCGAACGCCGGTTTTGGAGTCGAGTGCGCCTGTCGGCTCATCGCAGAGCAGCACCTCCGGACGCTTGGCGATCGCGCGGGCGATGGCGACGCGCTGCTGCTCGCCACCAGACAGCTGCGCCGGGAAGTGATGCATGCGCGGCTCCAGACCGACAAGAGCGAGAGCTTCCTCGGGACGCATCGGATCGTCGGCAATCTCGGTGACCAGCGCGACGTTCTCGTAGGCCGTCAGGCTGGGGATCAGATTGTAGAACTGGAACACGAAACCGACGTAACGGCGGCGATAGGATGTCAGTCCCCGGTCATCGAGGTCGGTCAGCCGCAAATCCTTGAAGGACAGCTCGCCGCTGGTCGCGTGATCGAGACCGCCCATGATGTTGAGCAGCGTCGATTTCCCGCTGCCCGACGGGCCGAGCAGGACGACCACTTCTCCTGCCGAAATCTCCAGGTTCACGCCGCGCAGGGCGTGCACCTGCGTCTCGCCGGAGACGTAGATCTTGGTCAATTCCCGAGCCGCAAATACTTTGTCAGTCATGCTTTCTTGACCTGCCTCGGCCACGCCTCAAAACGTAGCTATCCTGCCAGCGACGAAAATCTTCGATGAGTTCGGAATTCGGCTCAGGCGATCTGCTGTGATTGCGTCCACGGATCGCCTGATCTTCGCCATTGGCAAGCC
>NZ_RZST01000477.1:0-3538 GCF_003997575.1 Mesorhizobium sp. M1A.F.Ca.IN.022.07.1.1 | reverse complement strand
GATCGGTCGCGTTGCCATGGTTTCTCACCAGCTTCCAGAGGAGCCGCCGCCGCCCGACGAACCGCCGCCGCCGGAAAACCCGCCACCGCCGCCACCGGAGGACCAACCTCCACCGCCCGACGACCAGCCTCCGCCACCGGACGACCATCCGCCGGAGGATCGCCGGCTGGGCTCGAAGGTCATGCCGAGCCAGCGGTAGCGGCCGGGCCCGATCTTCTGGCCGAAGATCGGCGGCAGCACCGTCAGGGCGATGCTGCCGAAGAAGATCAGCGCCCAGAGGGTGATGAAGATGGCGAAGAACAGGTCGTCGGAGTTGAACGGCGCCTGCTCGTTGCGCTTGCCGCGCGCCTCCAGCTCCTCCGGATTGCCCTCCAGCACCATGATCATGTCGTCGACGGCCTTGCTGATGCCGCCGGAGAAGTCTCCGGCGCGGAAGGCCGGCACCATGTCGTTTTCGATGATCAGCTTGGTGTGCAGGTCGGTCAGCGTGCCTTCCAGCCCATAGCCGACCTCGATGCGCATCTTGCGATCGTTCGGCGCAACCAGGAGAAGAACACCATTGTTCTCCTTGGCCTGGCCGAGCTTCCAGAAGCGGAACAGCCGGTTGGCGTAGGGCTCGATCTCCTCGCCGCCGAGGGTGGGGATGGTCGCGACGACGATCTGGTCGGAGCCTTTCTTCTCGAAATCGGCCAGTTTCTGGGTCAGCGCCGCGCGCGTGCCGGCGTCGATAATGCCGGCATTGTCGACGACACGGCCAGTGAGCGGGGGCAGGTCGGCGGCAAGGGCGGCAAAGGCGAGGAGGAGGCAGAAGATGCTCAGCAAAACGCCGATGAAGGCATTCCGTCCCACCCCCCTCTGGCCTGCCGGCCATCTCCCCCGCAGGGGGGGGAGATTGGATGTCACCGCCGCCTTCGCCAACCGCCTGCGTTGCAGGAGATGCACGGTCAGCGAAACTGCCGATCTCCCCCCAAGAGGGGGAGATGTCCGGCAGGACAGAGGGGGGCGCGAAGGAACGCAAGGCCTGCAAGCTCGAATAAATTTGAGTCGCGCCGCTCACCCGCCCTGCTTGGTGCTCGTGCCGAAATCCACCTTCGGCACCTGCATCTTGTCTTCCTCTACGGTGAAGTTCGCAAACGGCTCATTGCCGCGGAACCAGAATGTCGCCCACAGCACCGACGGGAAGGTCCTCAGTGTCAGATTGTACTCCCTGACCGCCTGGATGTAGTCGCGACGCGCCACCGCGATGCGGTTCTCGGTGCCTTCGAGCTGCGCCTGCAGCGCGAGGAAATTCTGGTTGGCCTTGAGGTCGGGATAGTTTTCCGAGACCGCGATCAACCGCGACAGCGCGCCCGTCAGCCCGGCCTGGGCATCCTGAAATTTTTTGAGGGCTTCCGGATCCTTCAGCGTCTCCGGCGTCACCGTGATCTGCGTCGCCTTGGCGCGCGCCTGGACCACCGCGTCGAGCGTGTCCTTCTCGTGCGAGGCGTAGCCCTTCACCGTCTCGACCAGGTTGGGGATCAGGTCGGCGCGACGCTGATACTGGTTGAGCACCTCGCTCCAGGCCGCCCTGGCATTCTCCTCCGCCGTCGGGATGGTGTTGTAGCCGCAGCCGGCAAGCAGCGGCAGCACGAAGGCCATCATCAGCAAGGCCGGCAAATTGCGGAAAGCGGAGGGTAGAAGAAGGCGCTCGGCGAACATGATTGGTCCCCTCGACAGAAGTTGTGATGCGAAGCATTACCACAATCCGTGCGCAAGAAAATGACCCGGTCGTGGCAGCGCTCTGATCTTGGCCGCTCGCCCCTGTGAATACGCGACCGAACAGGCTAAGCTCCGGGCCGGAAAGGACATTTGCCATGGCCGAGCGCCGGGACGACGAGAATGAATCGCGCCGCATCCTTGAGCGCGTGGCGCGCGAAACGACGCCGGGCGGCGCTTCCTTCGTCGCCCGCACCGCGAAGGACGCACGCGACCACGTGACCGCGGCGGATGCCGACCGCTCCGATCCGATCGAAGTTTGGGGCACCCGCATTGGCCGAACGCTCGGCCTCATCATCGCCATTGGGCTGTTGGTGTGGCTGGTGTATGCCGCCACGCAGAGTGGCTAGGAACCGAATTTCATGATTGCTGATAAAACCGACGCGCCGCGCGCGGTCATCGTCATCTCCAGTCATGTCGCCCGCGGCTCGGTCGGCAACCGCGCCGCGGTCTTCGCGCTGGAGACGCTGGGTTTCCCGGTTTGGGCGGTGCCGACCGTGATCCTGCCCTGGCACCCAGGCCACAGCCGCGCCACCCGCATCGTGCCGCCGCTCGATCAGTTCAAGGCGCTGATGGCCGACCTCGAGCGCGCGCCGTGGCTGGGCGAGGTGAGCGCGGTGCTCTCGGGCTATCTCGGTGAGGCCGGCCAGGCGGAGGCCGTCGCTTCGCTGGTTGCGGCCGTCAAGGCGAGGACGCCGGATGCCCTTTATGTCTGCGACCCGGTGATGGGCGATTCGGGCGGGCTCTATGTGCCGGAGCCGACGGCCGTCGCGCTGCGCGACAGGCTGATGCCGATCGCCGACATCGCCACGCCCAACCGCTACGAGCTCGAATGGATGGCCGGAGCGCCGCTGCCCGACATCAAATCGGTGACGGCGGCCGCCCTGCACGCCGGTCCCTCCACCATGCTGGTCACCTCGGCACCCTCGATGATGGCGGGCGGCACCGGTAACTTCCTCCTCGACGGCCGCCAGGCGCTGCTTGCCGAGCACCGCCTGATCGAGAAGCCGCCGAACGGGTTGGGCGACCTGACGGCCGCCGTCTATCTCGCCCGCATCCTTTCCGGCCAGCCGGCGGCGAAGGCGCTGCAGTCGACCACGGCCGCCGTCTACGAGATCCTGGCGCGCACGGCGAAACGCGGCGGCGACGAGCTGCAGCTCGAGACGGACGCGCAGAGCCTTTCGCATCCGATGGCGATGGTGCAGCTTCGCCATCTCCTTCATCCCGGGCGGGACAAGCGGGCGTGACGCCAGGCGGCGGCGTGCTGGCCGGCGTCGACGGCTGCAAGGCCGGCTGGATCGCCGTCCATCGCGAACCTGGCGCGCCGCCATCGGCATCGGTCTTCGCGACTTTCGAGGCTCTGCTACACGCCCTGCCCGACGCCACGATCGCCGTCGACATGCCGATCGGCCTGCCTGATTTTTCCAACCGCGGCGGTCGCGGGCCGGAGGCGCTGGTGCGGCCGCTGCTCGGAGCACGGCAGTCGAGCGTCTTTGCCATACCATCGCGCGCTGCGCTTTACGCCGATACCGGCAACTTCACCACGGAGGAAGCCTGGTATGCCGCGCACCGGCGGGCAAGCGAGGTGGCTATGACGACTTCCGATCCGCCGCGCGGCGTTTCCATCCAGGCCTTCGGTATTTTTTCGAAGATTCGCGAGATCGACCAGCTGTTGATCGCGCGACCGGATTTACGCGGCCGCATCTTCGAATCGCACCCGGAAGTCGCCTTCTGTCGGCTGAACGGCGGCACCGCGATGATCCTGCCCAAGAAGATCAAGGGC
>NZ_RZST01000476.1:0-3550 GCF_003997575.1 Mesorhizobium sp. M1A.F.Ca.IN.022.07.1.1 | reverse complement strand
CGCCAGAGCAAAGGCGATGGTGGCCTCGATGAAGCCCTCCTTGGAGCCGCAGTCGAACATGCGGCCGTTGAAGGGCTGGGCATAGAAAGGCTGGCTTTCAGCCAGTCGAACCATGGCGTCGGTGAGTTGGATCTCGTTGCCGGCGCCGCGTTGCTGGGTGCCGAGCAGGGCGAAGATCTCCGGCTGCAGGATATAGCGGCCATTGATGTAGAAGTTCGACGGCGCGTTGGCGGGGGCCGGCTTCTCGACCATGGCGGTTACTTCGAAGCCCGAGGCCACCTCGGCGCCGCGGCCGACGATGCCGTATTTGCTGGTTTCCGAAGGATCGCAGCGCTCGACGGCGATGACGTTGCCGCCGGTCCGCTGATAGAGGTCGACGGTTTCCGCCAGGCAGCCCGGCGCGCCGAAGGACACCATGTCGGGGAGCAGCAGCGCGAAGGGCTCGTTGCCGATCACGTCGCGTGCGCACCATACGGCATGGCCGAGACCGTGCGGCGACTGCTGGCGGATGAAGGAGGTGGCGCCGGCCACCGGCAGCAAGCTTTCCAGCGATTGGAGCTGCGCCTTCTTGCCAGTCTGCTCGAGCGTCCCGATCAGTTCAGGGTGCAGGTCGAAATAGTCTTCGATGACCGCCTTGTTGCGCCCGGTGACGAAGACGATGTGCTCGATGCCGGCCTCGAAGGCCTCGTCCACGGCATATTGCACGACCGGCTTGTCGACGACGGGCAGCATTTCCTTCGGCATCGACTTGGTCGCCGGCAGGAACCGCGTTCCGAGCCCCGCCACCGGTATGACTGCCTTCCTGACTTTCTGCATCGCTTATTCCTTCTGAGGATATCGCTTTTTTACCTATCGCTGGCTATGAAACCGCATTCCATGCGCCTGCATACTTCACCTCCCCGTGCCCACGGCAAACTGTGCCGCAACCCTTCTCAGCCGAACCGCGATCGGCATCGACATATGCCGGACCGCGGCCGGATCGCTGAGCGCCGTGCGTATCGCCTTCAGCGGCGCACGCGCCTTGATGTGCTGCACCAATGACAGGAACGAGGCCGCCTTGCGCAGGCTGCGGCCGCGTCTGGCGAAAGCCGCCTTGGCGCCGTCGTCCATGAAATGCTCGGCCGCGAAGGCGGCATCGGCCTCGGCCATCGCCTCGACATGATGCAACTCGAGCACGCGCGAGATCGAGCCGGTGCGGATATGGTAGACATAGCCGACGGTCGGCTCGACCACGCAGCGGCCGCCTTTGGCCAGCGCGCTCGCCAGAAGAATGTAGTCTTCGCCGATGCGCAGCTTCTCGTCGTAGCGGAGGTGATTATCGTCCAGGAAACGGCGCTGGAAGATCGGCTTCAGATAGCCGAGGTTGAAGCGCGACTCGAAAACGATGTTGCCGGCGATATAGTCGGTCAGCGAGATTTCGCCGAGCCCTTCGAGGTACCTGGTCGGGAACATGATGTCTTCGGGCGTGCCGTCTTCGCGCACGACCTGGACATTGTCGACCGCGATCTCGGCACCCGCCTTCTCCGCCCGCGCGATCATGGCCGCCAGTCTGCCGGGCAGGACGGCATCGTCGGAATCGAGCACGGCGACCCAGCGGCCGCGGGCCAGATCGAGCCCGGCATTCCTGGCGCCGCCGGGGCCGCGGTTGGCAGGAAGCGCGACTACCTTGACGATGTCCTGAGGATAAGCGCGCGCGACATCGAGCGTGCGGTCGCTCGACCGGTCGTCGACGACGATGACTTCGATCGCGACATCGCGCTGCGCCATCGCGCTGGCGATCGCCCGGTCGAGAGTTGCCTCGGCGTTGTAAGCGGCGATGACGAAGCTGACGTCAGGCTGCACGCTTTTCCCCTTCCTGCGGAGTGATGCCGTACTGGCGGATTTCGCGGACTCCGACCAAACCGCTGACGACGCCGAGATGCATAATGCCGCGCAGCATGCTGCGGTTCCGTCGCACCGGGCTGACTGCGGCCAAAAGCGCCATACCGAAGCAGTAGCCCGCCTTCGCCGAGGCGAGACCGACCTGGCAGACGCGACGCAGGCCGCCGGTGTTGCGCCCGATGAGATGACCATGCGTCTGCCCGAAGCGGAAGCGGCGGCGGCGCAGCCAGTCGAAGGCGGCCCTCGAACTCGGCACCACCTCGTCGACAAAGGCGTGCGAGGCAAAGGCGATGCGCCCGCCGGACTTGACCACCGAATCGAAGAATTCGGTGTCCTCGCCGCCGGTCTGGCCACGCGCCAGGCTGAAGCGCCGGTTGCGCAGGCTTTCCTCGGTCATCCTGAGCAGGACATTGCAGGTGTAGCCGGTGCGGATCTCGCCGCCCACCCAGACGGGCAAGGTCGAGTGGAAATCGCCCTTGCGCATCCAGTCCGGCGCGTCCTGGCGATATGTCGCGCGGACCGGCCCGAGCACGGCCGTCGCGCCCGTCGCCTCCGCGGTCGCCACGAGTTCGACGAGCCAGCCCGGCGAAGCCGTCTCGTCGTCGTCGATGAAGGCGACGAGGTCCGAGACGCTGGCATCGAGGCAGGCGTTGCGAGCGATCGAGATGTTGCGCGCCGGCGCGTGGCGATAGCGGATCGGCAGCTTCAGTTCCTGCGCCAGCGCCTTCACCAGCGGCTGCGCACTCGGCTCGTCGTCATTGTCGGCGACGACGATGCCGATCTCGAAACCGGCGGGGTTCTCCAGCGCGGCGATGGAGCGCAGCGTGTCAGCAAGCTCCGGCCTGCGGAAAGTGCAGATGCAGATGTCGATGCTGCCGCTCCTCTTCGCAGCCATCACGCCGCCTCGCGCGACGGCTGCGGGCCGAAGAGTTGCAGCCAGAAGCCCATGGACCAGCCCAGATGCATGACCATCACCGACACGCCGGCCAGCGCTATGGCGGGATTCCGCTGGCTGATCGCGGTCCGGACGCCGTAACCGAGGCAGACACCCGCCCACACCAGAAACGGCACGGCCGCCAGAACAAAGATCGGAGACAAGAGCGCCATCAGGACCACCGGAAACACCAGCAGCGGGATCATCTGCCGCAGCTTCGGCATCATGCGATGCTTGAGCACGTTCCTGGCGCGGCCGCGGCCATAGCCGAGATATTGGAAAAACAGGCTCTTCAAGGTGGAGCGCGGATAATAAACCATCTGCGTCTTGCCGCTCATCCAGATGCGGTAGCCGGCCAGACGGAGGCGGTGATCGAGCTCGGCGTCCTCGTTATGGCTGAAGCTCTCGTCATAGCCGCCGACCGCGCGGAACGCGGCAATGCGCATCAGCGCATGGTGGCCGTGGTCGACCCACTCGCCGGCCGACATGTGGCGGTGCTTGGAGCCGCCGGTGCCGAGCCTGGAATTCTGCGCCGCCGCCACGGCCTTCTGCACCGCGCCCGTGCCGCTGGTCAGCATCGAAACGACGACCGAATCGGCACCCGTAGCTTGCGCTTCCTCGACCAGCCTGTCGCAATAATCGGCGGGATATCCGCCATGCGCATCGATGCGGATAAGATAGTCGGCGTCGTCGCCGAAGGTCGCCACCGCAAGGTTGATCGCCGCGCTCTGGATG
>NZ_RZST01000475.1:0-3559 GCF_003997575.1 Mesorhizobium sp. M1A.F.Ca.IN.022.07.1.1 | reverse complement strand
GAGCGTGTCCTTGCATTTGCGGTTGTCGAGCCTGGCAGTGCCGCTGGTCACGACCAGCATGGTCTCCTCGCCGACGCGCAGGCAGATGGTCTTGGCGATCTGCGCCGGCAGCACGCCATGGGCGTCGGCCGCCAGTGCCACGGTCGCCGAGCTCGCTTCGGTGACCAGCACCTCGATGTCGGGAGCGTGTTCGGCAAAGAAGGCGCGGACCGATTCCAAGCTCATGAGCGAAACCTCAATCAGGCATGTTGGCCACTCGATGCCGCCGAATCGTGGCAGCGGCCGGGATTGCCGCATGGCGCGCTGGCAGTTGGCAAGGGCCAGGGGACCATCTGTGGAAGGCGCAAAAAGCCCGCCAGGGCGGGCCATGGCGGGCTTTTTTCGCGGACGCTTCGGCGTCTCTATTGCTGTGTGGGCCGATTCTCTTCGGTCGGCATCATGATCAATTCCTCTTCCGGCACTTGCAGCGCGGAAGCGATACGCCTGAGCTTGGCGGGGTCGGCATCCTTGCCGTCCTCGATGTCGACGATCTCGCCCACGGCCAGGCCGCAGGTCAAGGAAAGCTCCTCAATCGTATATCCCCTCGTTTCGCGGACGGCTTTCAGCGGATTGAGGCCGGACGCGGCAATGATGTTGTTGGAAACAGCGTTTCTTGCGGTGTTGGGCATGGCAACTCCTTGGGATGAAACAACACAGATGAAATGTGGCGTTGCCTGAGACGGGCGGGAGAATGGCCGTTAACGGATGATTTGCCAAGAGGCCGTTTTGGCCGTCACGCCATCGTGACCGTGGTCATCGGCTGGGAGCCGAGGCCGCAGGCCACCGACATGTAAGGTGGCGCGAAGCCCAATCAAGATCTTTTGAAGCGCCGAAGGCCGCACCCGCCGGCATTTTGCCCACTCCGATTCGTTAGCTCTCGTCGCTTGCCGGAAGGCGGGCGACGCCAGCCCCTTTGAAGAGGATCGGATTCCATGAAACTGAAGCTATTCGCTATCGTACTCGGCATGATCTCAGGCTTTGCGGGCGCCGCTCAGGCGGACACCGTGCGCTTGCGCGGCACGGTGGTCGACCTCGCCGGTACGACGCTGAAGGTGAAAGCCCGCGACGGCAAGACCGATACGATCACCCTTTCCCCCGACTGGATGATCTCCGGTGTCGCCAAGGCGTCGGCCGCCGATATCAAACAGGGCGATTTCCTCGGCATCGCATCGGTGTCCAAGGCCGACGGCGGCAGCGGCGCGCTGGAAGTCGTGATCTTCCCGGCGGCGTTAAAGGGAACCGGAGAAGGCGACCGCGATTGGGATTTGCAGCCCAACAGCCGAATGACCAACGGCACTGTCGCCGACGTGACCGAGGTCAACGGCAGGACCGTGACGCTGACCTACAGCAATGGCCAGAAGAAAGAGATCGCCATCCCGCAATCGACGCCGATCGTGAAATTCGCGCCCGCTGCGCCTGCGGATCTCAAGCCAGGCATGACCGTGTTCGTCAGCGCCGAGCGCGGCAGCGGCGGCAAGCTCGTTTCGCGCCGGGTGGTGGTCGGCAATCATGGCGTGGCGCCGCCGATGTGAGGCGCGCAGCTGACGCATCAGGCTCGAAAAGCATGATATCGAGCCGTCCATGCGCGCCCGCAAGGGCGCGCGGCGCGATGGTGGTTCGCCAGAAACAATCCAGAAACAAAAATCTACAGTCCGGAAAAAGTGTCGAAAAAATCCAGGAGGATAGTGCCGATCGCGGGGCTTGGGTCACCGATTTGGTCCGGTGAACTCCGGAACGCCCGCGTAAAAGGAAACGAAATCATGAAGAAGTCCCTCCTCTCCGCGCTCGGGCTGGCTCTGGCCCTGGCATTCACCATGCCGATCCTCGGCACGACCAGCGCCGATGCGGCCCCGGTGGTAAAGCACCACCACCACAAGCATCATCGCCGGCACCACCATCACCACCACCACCATCATCACCACCATAAGAAGGTGGTTGAGAAGAAGGCCTGATCCTTCCCACATGCCGATGGGAAGACAGGCCTTCATTGTATTGGTCGCGCAAGTCTTCCCATCGGAATTTTTCGCTTCGTGGGACAAGCCTCTCCTTCGAGCACCCGCTGTCCCCTGATGAGCGCAGCCGGGTTCGATCGCTTGTCAAGCGGTCCCGACCTCTTGCCGCATCAAGTCGCCACTGCCCAACGAGCGCTTAGCGCTGCTGGCAGATCCGGCGCCTACGGTAATCCCTGAACCCTGACACCTTCACAGCAATGCTCGCCAGGCGACAAAAATCGCGCGGGCCATGAACCTTTCCATTGGAGGCCGCACCAAGCGGTCATGGACGCCACGAAGGCGTTCCTCAACCCGACCGGGACGCCAGAAAGCGCTCCCAGCAACCAATGGAAGGAAATGCTCAAATGACCGATTTCAAGCGTATCTCGCTCGCCGCCGCCTTCGTCGTCTCGGCTTTCGGCTCGGTTTCCGCGCCGGCCTTTGCCGGCACGCATCCGACCGGCGACGGCGGCGCGGTCTGCAAAGGCTCGGGCTCCTGTCTAGTGCTGCAGCTCGATTGTAAGGGCACCTACACCGACGCCACCGATAAGAACGGCACCGTCTACGGCAAGTGCAGCCAGGTCATGAAGGTCGATCCTAAGAGCCGGATCAAGCTCGCGAACTGATCGAAGCCGAAGCCCACTCCATCCCGATTTCATCCGGTTGGGGCTCTCGTGCTGACGGAATGGCGGCCGGCGCGAACGGTCGCCATTTCTGTTTCGCAGCCCGGAGTCAGCGCCGGCTGATCAGAAGGCCGGCAAGCAGGCCGACCACGACCAGTCCGACGGCGGCCACGGTGGCCGGATGCTCGCGCGCAGTGTGCTCGAGCGCCCTGCCCCGGCGCCTGATTGCCGGCAGCGCTTCGTGAAAGCGGTCGGCGAGCTGCGAATAAGAATCGGACGCCGCCTCGCGGCCGTCCTCGTAATAGGTGTCGCCGCGTTTGGCCAAGGCTTTCCTGACATCGTCAAGTTGACGCGAGAGCGCCGCGACCTGCCTGTCCAGATCGAGATCGGAAAGGGTCGAAAACCACGCCATGCCTGATGTCCTTCTCTTGCACAGAAGGGCTAACGCATGGATGCGACAGCAGTTCCGGCTGTCAGGGACGCCGGCCGTCCAAGCCGCGGGAGCGGCAACCGAAGCTCAACGCACCTGGTCGAGCAGGCGCTTGCACTCCAGAAGGTCGAAGAGCGCCTCCTGCAGCAAGGCCCGGTTGTCGCGCGACAATTTCGAGGAGTCCGGCTGCACGGGACCTTCGTCGTCTCCCTTGCCAAGGCCGAAGAAACGGCGGCTGGGCTTCACCTTGGGCTGACCGACCAGCGCATCCTCGTCGCCGCGCGGCTGGGCAGCCGCGGTCAGCGGCACTTGCTCGGCCTGGCGGCGCTGCGCGATCGCCTCGACGGCTGCCATGTCGCCATTGCCGATCGCGACCAGGAAATGGTTGCCGTTCTCGCGCAACAGCTTCTGCACGCCTTTGATCGTATAGCCCTGATCATAAAGCATGTGCCGGATGCCCTTGATCAGTTCGACAT
>NZ_RZST01000474.1:0-3593 GCF_003997575.1 Mesorhizobium sp. M1A.F.Ca.IN.022.07.1.1 | reverse complement strand
GGCGAACCAGGCTCACCTTGTTCGTTGCCGTTCTGGGGCTGTCTCGAATGCCCGAACGCGGTCATCACCAGCCGCAAGCTCCCCGCCATCCTGTCCTTCCTTGGGTTCCTCGAAGATCAGCGCCTTTCACTTTCTACCAACCACTGGGCGGCGAAGTTCGCAGCCGCGCATGCCCGCATCACCAGGCAGATCCTGCCGGCCTTCAGTGCGGCGACTGTTGAGGAGGCACGTCGGGTGCTCTCCCGCGAACCGGTTTCGGTCTACCTGCCGCCGGAGGCATCGCTGTGAAGGCCGCACCTTCCTCTTACGCCGCCACCGCGGTCGCGGACGATCGCCCGGTGCTCGCGATCGCGCCTCTGCATGACGGCTTCGATAGATCCAATCTGTCGCGATATGGCGACGCTCGATGGGATTTGAGCCCCGCGGTTTTTCGGGAGAATGCGCGCCGCTCCGACACCAGGGTGGACTTTGACGCCGTTGACGACCCAGCCATTGCAGCAGCCATTCGCGACTACCTTTATGTGCGCCTGAATACGGATTTGCCGGGTCACAAGATGCGGGCGCCACCGGTGAGCGTCCGCCGCCTCTTTCGGTTCGCGTTGAACTTCTTCAATTTCGTCAAGGCCGAGTGCGGAGTCTGCGATCTTCGCCATGTCGATCAGCTGTTGCTCGACCGCTTCGCCAAATCTCTTCGTCAAGGACGGCGGCCGGTCATTGTGACCCAGTGGCTGGAGATCGTTTTCGACCTTTATGCCTTTCGTAACCGTTTATCCATGGCGAGGCTGACCTTCGAGCCGTGGCGCGGTCGCAGGCCTGCCGAGGTTGCGGGTTATCGCTTTTCCGTCGAAGAGAACCGGACGCCCCGCATTCCCGAGGACATCATCCGGCCCTTGCTTGCATGGTCGCTCAAATACGTCACGGTGTTTGCGCCCGATATTCTCGCGGCGCGCAATGAACTGCGGACGCTCGAAGCGCGTCACAAGAAGCTGGTCGCCGAGGACGCGCTGGCGCATCGCAATGCACGGCGGGCACGCCGCCAGACCCGCCTGATTGCCTACCTCGACGAACGCCGCAGGCAGGGCCGTGGCATCCCAGCCTGGCCGGCCAGGATCGGCGGACCAGCATCATTGGCAGAATCGGAGCCGCCCTTGAACTGGCAGCTTATCTATCTGCACATCGGCGCCGATGCCAACCTTCGGCGAGCTCTCGACGAACGCTCTGGCGATGATGCCCGCCAGATCGTCGAAGCTGCGGTCCGTGAACTCGGGACTGAGGTCGGCGGAATGGATACGCCGATTTCAGTCGATCCAGACACCGGCGATCCCTGGCGGTTCCGGTTTGACGTGAGAGCGCTCGCGGTGGAAGAGCGGATGCTGCAAGCTGCCTGCTACATCGTCTGCGCCTATCTCACCGGCATGCGCGACAGCGAGGTCCAGGCCATGCGGCCCGGCTGTCTGTCGGTCAGCAGGAGCGAGGACGGCCTGATCGACAGGCACCGGGTGAAGTCAGTCGCCTACAAGGGGAAGGAAACGCGTGGCGAGGAGGCCGAGTGGATTACCATCGCGCCCGTCGCGACTGCCATCTCGGTGCTCGAACAGCTCATCATCCGATCCGTCGAGTGTCGCGGTACGAAGACACTTTGGCCCGTTCTCTTTATTGCCCGGGCGCGCAAGCAGACGCTCTCGACAGACGTCGTGACTCGCCTGAACCAGTTTCGCGATCATCTGAACGAACGCTTCGGAACCGCAGGCGAGCCCGTCATTCCGACTGGCCCCAATGGGCGCCCGTGGCAACTGACGACACGTCAGTTTCGCCGAACGATTGCCTGGCACATCGCCAATCGACCCTTCGGGACGATCGCCGGCATGATCCAGTACAAGCACGTTTCCGTCGCCGCCTTTGAAGGCTATGCGGGTTCCAGCAGATCGGGATTTCGGGCCGAGGTCGAGGCCGAACGTCGTCTCGGGCAGATGGACGACATCCTCACCTACTTCGACGAGAGACAGCTGGGAGCCGGGCTCTCCGGCCCTGCCGCGGCACGGATCGGCAAATCACTCGACGGTGCTGCGGCTGAGCTGCAACCGCTTCCCGGCATGATCGCGGATCGTGGCCGCCTCCGCATCCTGTTGGCCGACACGGCACGCTCCCTTCACGTCGGCGTGCTGGCCGATTGTTTCTTCGACCCTGCCACCGCCGTCTGTCTCCGCCACGCCGCCCCAGGCGACCAGGCCGCTCCGATGATCTCGTTGTGCGAACCGTCGCGATGCCCGAACGCCTGCATCACGACGCGCCATCGTCCCGCGTGGGCTGATGCCGCGGAGAACGGCAGGGCAATCCTCAAGGAGAAGAGGCTGACGGAACTGCAGCGGCTTGCCGTGGGCGAAGACCTACGACGGATTGAAAGGATCTTATCCGATATCGACGTGAAGTGCGGCTGACCTCTCAAAGGAATGCGGTCGCGGCCCCTGGTCGGGGCCGCGGGTTCTCTTCTTTCTGCCGTCCCATTCTACGGCTGCTCAGCACGCGTCAAGGACGAGCGGCGCCCCCAATTTTGCCTCCGCTCCGGTTCCCTGCGCTCCGACAAAATCGGCTCCCCCACTCGCCGGCTCCGCCGGTCGCGTTCCGCGATCCCTGACACATGCTTCGTGCGCACGTGGCTCCGTTGACGTCATCAAAAGGAGACGATCAACATGACCACTATCGATCAAATCAACGAGCTGCGCGCCGAGCTTCGGAGCTGCTATTTCACCAAACAAGAACGCGCCGCCGCGGAAGCCGAACTCGCGGCCTTGATTGCACAAGAGCAAGCTGAGGCCGAGCAGTTCGAGCGTGATATCCAAGCCTTCGTCGCTGACCTCGAATGAGGTCGGCGCCGTATCGAGAGGGGTCGAGCCCCTCTCGATTTTCCGACGTTGGGTTCAAGCTTTTCAGTTGACTGTCAGGATAACGGGCCGAGCTGCGGAACGCTGTCTGCCGGGACGAGCGCCGCCAGATTGAGGCGGAGCTGACGCAGGCCAACGCGGAACTGGAGGCCGCGACCGCCGCACAGGAAGCCGAGTTCGATGCCGAGCCTCCCAACTAAGGGAGGCTTTTTGCCTGGACGCTTGGTTCACCACGCCGGATCGACCGGCGTGGTGAACCCGAAGTTCCGCTTCGACCGATATCACTCTCTTCCGGCAATCAGGCGACGCTCGGCTGTTGTGCAGGGGGTTTGGTCTTATACCCTCGCGCCCGCTTCGCCCGAAGCAGCTCGAGAAACATCGACACTGCCTGTTCTTCCCGATCGAAGTGATGAACCATCGACTGTCCGCCGCAGCCGATGCGCCCCCATCGGCGTGTCAGGCAAGGTGTCCCGAACAATGTCGTTTCGATGGATAGCGCGTAGAAGCGCGCCATGTTTTTAGCAGCGTCCGTGCGTTCGACATAAAGCCTGTAGGGCTGAGCAAGCATGGGACCAAGAATCGCCGATCGGGAAATGCTCGTCCAACGACACTTATGAATCGCTTGTCGCGCAGCGATTCATTTTCATGATGGATTGGCTGTTCTGTTGAAGCAATTTTCAGGCGAACCGCCTGCGGCGGCCGGGCTCTACT
>NZ_RZST01000473.1:0-3601 GCF_003997575.1 Mesorhizobium sp. M1A.F.Ca.IN.022.07.1.1 | reverse complement strand
GCGATGATGAAGCTGTCGCCAAGCGTCGACCCCTGCGACCAGGCGGCGGGCGCACCGCTCGACCTGCAGGGCGTCGCGCCCGGCCGTTTGCAGAACGAGATCGCCGGCGAGGCCGCTGAGGCCTGCGAGGCGGCGGTGAAGGCCTACCCCGACGTCGCTCGGTTTCGCTACGAGCTTGGGCGGGCGCTGCTGGCGTCCGGCAAGGTCGACGAGGCCAGGAAAGCTATCCAGGAAGCTGCCGACAGGGGGCACGTCCGCGCCATGTTCGAGCTCGGCCATATCGCTTCGTCCGGAATAGGACCGGCCGCGGACTCCGCGAAAGCGATCAGCTTCTATTCAGAAGCATCCGACAAGGGAGACCCCTATGCGATGGCCGCTTGGGGGCGAGCCTTGTTCAATGGTGTCGACGTCGAGCAGAATACCGGCAAGGGATTGGACCTGCTGCTCAAGGCGGCGGCCATGGGGCACGTCAACGCGATGAACGATCTCGCCGTGATCTTCAAGGATGGCCGCAACGGCGTGCCCGCCGACGAGGCCCGCGCCTTGGCTTTCCTCAAAGCCGGCATCGCGCGGCAAGAGGCATATTCGATGAGCATTCTCGGCCTTCCCGCGCGCAGCACCTTAACGGTCGCAGTGTGCAAGCCGAAGGTCGTGACGAAAATAGTCACCAAGGTAAAGGTTGTCCGCACACCCGCGCCGAAGACGCCGACGGTGACAGTCCCGACAGTGGTCAAACCACCTCAGACCGATACCGGGCCGGCGCCCTGGCGCGGCAGTAGCGGCGATCATTCGGGGTCCGGCGGCGGCCAAAGTGGTGAGGGCAGCGGAGGCAGCACCGGCGGCCAGACCAGCCCTGAAGGCGGCAGCAGTGGCGGGCTCTGATTGCTGCGGCAGCCGCGCGCCCGGGTTGACCGAATAGAAGCGCGCGGCTGATTCGTTGCGGAAGCACGAAACGGGATGACGACCCTACTTGTCGGTGACGATCTTGACCTTGTCGCCGGCCGACACGCTCGCGCCCGGCGACATTGCGTTGAGCACCCGGAACAGGTCGAGCTTTCGGTCGACGCCGACCATCTGAGCGGCAAGCGTGCCCATGTTCTGGCCGGGCTGCACAGTCACCACCCGGATATGCAGCGGCTTCAGCGCCGCCTTCTCGGCCGCGCTCAACGTGCGGAAGGAGCTGCTGACGGAGCGCGCAACCGGCTCCAGCGCGGTGCTGGCCGAGGGTGCCGCAGTCAGCAGCCGGTAGACCTGTCCGCTGGCCCGGATGACCGCGATATCGAACTGCCACCCTTGCGCGCTGGCATGCGCCATCGCCGCCTCGTTGCCGTTGACCGTTTCCTGGCGCACGCTGGCATCGTCTAGTCCGGCGACCCAGCCGCTGCGGATATAGTCGGTGAGCGACACAGACTTGTCGATCGCCACGCCATCGAAGCGGATGGCGATGTCGCCCGGACCGGTCGCGGTCACCGCGGCCGCCGAATTGTCGATGACGAAACCCTCGGGCACCGAGAACGACACGCCAAGGCCGGGATGCAGGAAGGTCTGGCCGCGCACATAGCCCTCTTCCGGCGTGTCGCCGTAGAGCAGCCCGTCTATGCCGGCTAGAAAGGCATCGCGGTCGCGCGTGCCGACGCCGGGCGGTCCGAAGTTGCGGGCGAGCCGCTGCGCCAGCTCGATGCGCTGCGGCGTGTTGGGATGCGTGGCCAGGAAGTCGAGGCTGGCATCCGTGGCGCCGCTGACCGAACGGAAATCGGTATAGGCCGACATCGACTGCAGGAAGCGGCCGGCCGCATAGGGATCATAGCCCGCTTCGCCGATCGACTTGATGCCGATCGCGTCGGCCTGCAGTTCTTGGTTGCGCGAAAACTGCGCAAGCCTCAGCTTGCCGCGGATGAGCGCGGCCTTGGCGGTCGGGCTGTCGCCGAGCACGTCGGAGACGACCTTGGTCGCCAGGCCTTCCTCGGCCTCGAGCTGCTGCCGCTGCAACCCGTGATTGGCGGTGACGTGGCCCATCTCATGCGCGATGACGGCCGCAAGCTCGGAGGAGTCATTGGCCAGCGCCAAAAGTCCGCGCGTGACATAGAGATAGCCGCCCGGCAGCGCGAAGGCATTTACGTTGGGCGAGTTGAGGATGGTGATGCGATAGGTCTGGGTCGGATTGGCCGAGACCACCGTCAGATTGCCGACGACCTTGGCCACCATGCGCTCGAGCTTCGGATCGGAATATTCGCCGCCATAGGTGGCGAGAATCCGCGGATGCTGCGCTTTGGCCATTTCGGCCAGCCTGGCATTGGCGACGACATTGTCGACGGTGATCGGCTTGTCGGAGGGCTGGAAGCCGGACTCCTGCACGTCCGGCGGCGTGAACATCTGGCAGCTCGCCAGCGCCACGGCAAAGCCGGCCATCGCGAAAAATCGCGCCAGCGGCTTAGTCCATACCCTCTCGATGCCGGCTGTCAGATCGGCTTCCTTTCGTAATCTTTCGGCAAATCACGGCCCACCCGGACCAGCATGGCCGGACCTAGCCACACTCCCCCGGACAAGGCAAGCAAACGCCTGATCACCCGCAGCCGGTTTGGCCGTAAATTATGTCCGCTTCCGGGCAATGTGTTGTCATCCGGCAACGCTGCCGCCTCGATCGCCGATATAGCGCCGGAAGGCCTCCGGTCCAGCACCGTCGAAGAAAGCAGCGGCCGACCCTGTGGCCGCGACCCTGCCCTCGTCGACGAACGCGATCCGTTGGCCGATGCGGCGCGCGTCCTGCGGCTGATGCGTGACGAAAAGCACGGTCATCTGTCGCTCGGCGTGGATGCCGGCCACGAGATCGAGCATGTCTTCGCGCAGCGCCGGGCCGAGCGAGGCGAAAGGCTCGTCGAGCAGAAGCACCGGACGGTCCCGTATGAGCACCCGCGCCAGCGCGACGCGCTGCCGCTCGCCGCCGGAAAGCTCGCTCGGCAGCCGCTTTTCCTTGCCGGCGAGGCCGACACGCCCCAGCGCGTCCGCGACCGCGCGGTGGTCGTCGGCCGTGAGCTTGAGCGATGGCGAGCGGCCAAGCCCGACATTGCCCTCGACCGAAAGATGGGCGAACAGGTTGTTTTCCTGGAACACCATCGACACCGGCCGCGCCGAGGGCGGCGCATTATCGACATTGATCCCGCCGATCAGCACCTTGCCAGCATTTGGTGATTCGAAGCCGGCCACCAGATTGAGCAGCGTCGACTTGCCTGAACCGCTCGGCCCCATGATGGCGGTGATCCTGCCGGCGGCGAATTCGACATCGAACCGGAAGGATGCCTCGCCATAGCTGAAGGATACGCCGTCCAACGTGACGGCCAGGCCCTTCGTGGCCGCGATGCCATTATTATCCCTCGTCATGCCTTTGCCTCCCGCCCCAGCCAGTCGGCGGCGACAACCAGCAGCAGGCAGACGAGGCCGAGCAGCAAGGCCAGCCCCGCGGCGTCGGCGGTCCGGTAGCTGCCCATGCGCGCGAGTAGAAGATAGGGCAAGGTCTGGACGGAATCGCTGCCGAACAGTGCGATCACGCCGAGATCGCCGAGCGACAGCGCCATGGCGAACGCAAAGCCGGTGGCCAAGGGCC
>NZ_RZST01000472.1:0-3621 GCF_003997575.1 Mesorhizobium sp. M1A.F.Ca.IN.022.07.1.1 | reverse complement strand
CCGCCGAGCCGACCGGCACCAAGGCGGCCGCGCCCGCCAATTCGCCCGTGCTGCTCGAGGGCCGCAACGTCGAGGTCGTCTTCAAGATCGGCGGTGGTTTTCTCGGCGGCGAGCCGCTGATGTTGCGGGCCGTCGACAAGATATCGATCCGGCTGAAGCGCAACCAGACGATCGGCATCGTCGGCGAGTCCGGCTCCGGCAAATCGACGCTCGGCCGCGCGCTGCTGCGGCTGCTCCCCAGCGACGGCGTCATCCGCTTTGGCGACCGCGACATCTCAGAGGCCGACCGCCACGCGATGCGGCCGCTGCGGCGCGAATTGCAGCTCGTCTTCCAGGATCCGTTCGGCTCGCTGTCGCCGCGCATGACGGTTGGCCAGGTCATCACCGAAGGGCTTTTGGTGCACGAGCCTTCGCTGACGGGCAAACAGCGCGACCAGCGTGCCGTCTTGGCGTTGCGCGAGGTCGGCCTCGACCCCAACGCGCGCAACCGCTACCCGCATGAGTTCTCCGGCGGCCAGCGCCAGCGCATCGCCATTGCCCGCGCTATGATCCTGAAGCCGAAAGTGGTGGTGCTTGATGAGCCGACCTCGGCGCTCGACCGCTCGGTGCAGAAGCAGATCGTCGAGCTATTGCGCAAGCTGCAGGCGGACCACGGACTGTCCTACCTCTTCATCAGCCACGACCTCGCAGTGGTGCGCGCCATGGCTGACTACATCATCGTCATGAAGCAGGGAAAAATCGTCGAGGAAGGGCCGGCCGAGGAGATCTTCGGCAATCCGCGGGAAGCCTACACGCAGACACTGATGAAGGCGGCGATCGATACGACCAGGTTCCGCATCAGCGCTTGAGACTTCCGCTGCTCGGCGACGCCCTGGTCACTGCGAGGACGGGCAGCGGCTCTTCCTGGCCGCGATGATCGCCTGCTGCTGTTGCTGCAGCCGCTCGATCCTGGCGGTATCGCGATTGGCCACGACCGTCTTCACGCGCTCGCCGCCGAGCAGCCAAGTCGGCACGCTGGTATTGGCGACCTTGCCGCGGCTGATCGCCGTCCGCGAAATATCGGTGGCGGTGTCGCCGAGCGCGCTGTTGAGCTCGGCGCAGCTCATCCCGTCGTATTTCGCCGGATTGATCGACGCAACACTCGACGAGCAGCCTGCGATCAAGGTCAACGGCAAGAGAGCCCGCAGCGTGAACTTCATACTCTTACCCCGGTCTCGCCGTTCCAAAAATCGTCCAGCAGCTCTCGAATGGGATAGCGGCGGCAACCATTAGGCCAAAGTGAGGGCCTATTGTCGACCATTTATCTGATCGATTGATTGACGGCAGGCTTTTGCCAGGTCGCGGCGGCGGCGGAGGGGCCGTGGCGTGATATCGATGCGGACACGCAGCCACAAAAAATCCCGGACAGAGGTCCCTCCGAATCGAGAGCCGTAAAATTGTATTGCGGTCCGTTACCGATCCTTAGGCATGGTTGAAACTGCTCTGCGGCGTTAACGCCACGGTTGCGCTGCGTCTGCGATATTGCCGGCTGCACAACGCAAGGTGGGGCCTCCATGATTGACCAGATACGCTCGCTGCTCGAGCAGCATCCGATGATTCCGCTGAATTTCGGCGCGCTCGCCGACGACGCCAATCTCTATGACGCGGGGCTGACCTCCTTCGCCTCAGTGCAGATGATGCTGGCGCTCGAAGAGGAGTTCGACATCGAATTCCCCGAGACGATGCTGACGCGGCGCACCTTCTCTTCGCTGGCCAGCATCGCGGATGCGGTTTCGCAGTTGACGCGCAAGGCGGCGTAGCCATGAACGTGTTGAGAAAGATAGAGGCGGCCTCGCTCACGGAGGCGCCCGTAGCCGCGACCGAGCGCATGCGCCGCGTCGCCGAGATCGCCGCCGGCCATGCCGACCCCGTCGACAAGGAGGGGCGTTTCCCGGCGGAGACGATCGAGGCGCTGAAGCGCGAGCGCCTGCTCGGCGTGGCGATCCCGATCGAGCATGGCGGCGAGGGGCTCGGCACGATGCAGATCGCCGACCTCATCGTGCAGCTCGGCCAAGCCTGCGGCTCGAGCGCGATGATCTATGCCATGCATCAGATCAAGACGTCGAGCTTTGTCACTCACGGAGGCGCCAGCGATTGGCACCGCGCTTATATGCGGCGCATCGCCGACGAGCAGCTTCTGATGGCTTCGGCGACTACGGAGGCCGGCATCGGCGGCAATTTGCGCAACTCGATCTGTGCGGTCGAGGTCGCCGGCGGGCGCTTCGCGTTGACCAAGGAAGCCACTGTCATCTCCTATGGCAACTATGCCGACGCCATCCTCGCCACGGCGCGTCGCGCCCCCGATGCGGCCAGCTCCGATCAGGTGATGGTGGTGATCCCGGCCGACGGCAACCGCACGCTTGAGCGCACGTCGGTGTGGGACACGCTCGGCATGCGCGGCACCTGCTCCGACGGCTTTCATCTGGTCGCCACGGGTGACGCGGCGCAGATATTCCCGAAGCCGTTCTCCGAGATCGCGGCGCAGTCGATGCTGGCCAGCTCGCACATCTTCTGGGCGGCGACCTGGTTCGGCATCACCGCCGACGCCTTCAATCGGGCGCAGGCCTTCGTCAAGGCGGCGGCGCGCAAGCAGCCCGACTCCATGCCGCCGGGCGCGCTGAGGCTTGCCGAAGCGGCCGCCCTTTTGCAGGAGATGAAAGGCCACCTTGCGGCCGCCATCCACCGCTTCGAAGCGGCCGCGGGCGACGACGACGCGCTGTCTTCGATCGGCTTCGCCGCCGAGATCAACGCGCTGAAGGTCGCGGCCAGCGAGAAGGCCGGCGCCGTGGTGCGTCTCGCCATGCTGGTCAACGGCATTCTTGGCTACAAGAACGGTACCCCGTTCAGCGTCGGCCGGCACCTGCGCGACGTGACCTCGGCGCCGGTGATGATCTCCAACGACCGCATCCTTTCCAATACCGCGACGCTCATGCTGATGAGCCGCTTCGACACCGGCCTGGGGAGCTGAGATGGACGCCAAGACATTCGACTCCAAGTCGCTGCTCGACAGCCTGTTCGAGAACGGCATCCTGTTCGAATCCGGCGTCGACGGCCTTTATGGCCGTTCGGGCGCGTTCGAGGACGTGATCGACCAGTTCGAGCGTCTCGTCACCCGCCTCGGCGCGCCCGACGAGGCCACTCGCATCCATTTTCCGCCGGGCATGAGCCGCGCGACGCTGGAGAAGAGCGGCTACATGAAAAACTTTCCGCAGCTTGCCGGCTGCGTGCATTCCTTCATGGGCGGCGAGCGGGAGCATGCGCAGCTGCTCGGCATGATGGCTGACGGCGGAGACTGGACGGAGCTGCAGAAGGCGACGGACCTCGCGCTGACACCCGCCGCCTGCTATCCGCTCTATCCCACAATAGCTGCGCGCGGCCCGGTGCCGGCGCAGGGCCTTCTTTTCGAACTCTCCTCCTACTGCTTCCGCCACGAGCCGTCGAAGGACCCGGCGCGCATGCAGCTCTTCCGCATGCGCGAGTTCGTCAAGATCGGTACGGCCGAGCAGGTGCGCTCGTTCCGCGAAAGCTGGCTGAAGCGCGGCAGGGCCATGATCGAGTCGCTCGACCTGCCCTGCGAGGTCG
>NZ_RZST01000471.1:0-3627 GCF_003997575.1 Mesorhizobium sp. M1A.F.Ca.IN.022.07.1.1 | reverse complement strand
GGCATGCGCGGAACAAGTCCTGTCTCGGCGAACTCGATCAGCACCGGGATCATCAGCCCGATGCTGGCCGCCAGGAAGAACAGGGCAAACGTGCCGAAGAAACGCAGCGGCTGCGTCTCCTTCACCAACATGGCGAACATCCACAGGATCCTGGCGCCGTCGCGGAAAGTCGACAGCTTCGACGATGAGCCTTCCGGGCGGCGGCCGTAGTCGAGCGCCATCTCGTTCACCGGCAGCTTGAGCTGCGAGGCATGGACCGACATCTCGGTCTCGATCTCGAAGCCGCCGGAAACCGCCGGGAAGCTCTTGACGAAGCGCCGCGAAAAGACCCGGTAGCCGGAAAAGATATCGGTGAAATCGGCGCCGAACAGGCCCTTGTAGAGCCGGTTGAAGATGCGGTTGCCGAAGGCGTGGCCGGAGCGGCCGGCGTCGTCGGTGACGCCCCGCCGGGTGCCCACCACCATGTCCGAGCGCTCGGTCAAGAGTGTGTTGATCAGCTGCGGCGCATCTTCCGGCGCGTAGGTGCCGTCGCCGTCCGCCATCACATAGATGTCGGCGTCGATGTCGGCGAACATGCGGCGCACGACATTGCCCTTGCCCTGGCGCGGTTCGCGCACGACGACCGCGCCGGCCGCGCGGGCCCTGAGCGCGGTCAGGTCCTTCGAATTGTTGTCGTAGACATAGACCGTCGCGGAGGACAGCGTCTCGCGGAAGCGCCGGACGACCTCACCGATCGTCAGCTCCTCATTGTAGCAGGGCAGGAGCACGGCGATCGCCGGCTCGTTGCGGACCTCGTGCGGCATGCCTATCTCCGGTGCCCGGGCCCAGCCGACCAGCCGCGCCAATGCCGGTCCCAATGCCGGCGTCTCCGGGCCGCTATACTATTTATTGAAGCTGTTAATGCCCGGTTTAAGCCTCCATCGCCAAAGACCCTGGACCGCCAGGCATGGCGCCAAGGCCCATTTTCGCGATCTTCAGAAAATCGATTTTCCGATACCTTTCCTAAACGCTTTGCTGCCAGTCTGGTTACAAATTCCCCCGTCAGAACAGGGACATGATGCAAACGACGTTTGGCACCGGGCAGCCAGGCAGGGAAAACGCGGATCTGGCCTTCACCGATCCGCTGACCGGACTTGGCAACCATCGTCGCTTTTACGACAAGGTCGATCGCCTGATCAGCGATCGCGCCGACGATCCCGCGCCATTCACCGTCGGCATCCTCGACCTCGACGGCTTCAAGCCGATCAACGACCTGTTCGGCCAAAAGGCCGGCGACGACATCCTGATCCAGGTGGCTATGCGCTTGCGTGCCTCGATGGATGGCTATTCCACCGTCTGTCGCATCGGCGCCGACGAGTTCGCCTTCCTCTACCCGATGGTGTTCAGCGAGGAGCAGGCGGCCGAGAAGTCGCGCATGCTGATCGAGATCCTGTCGGCACCCTATGATGTCGGCGAGCGCACCGCCAGATTGTCGGCTTCGGTCGGCTGCTCGCTGTTTTATTCCGGCGACGAGACCACAGAGATCCTGATCAACAAGGCCGAGACCGCGCTCTACCACGCCAAGCGCTCGGGCCGCGGCCGCGTCGTCGTCTACACACGCGAGATGGAGGAGGCCGCCAAGCGCGTCACCCGCATCGAGCAGGCGCTGCGCCGCGCCGTCTCGGCCGGCGAGGTCGAGCCGCATTTCCAGCCGATCGTCGACCTCACCAGTCGCCGCACCATCGGCTTCGAGATGCTGGCTCGCTGGACCGATCGCGATCTCGGCATGGTGCCGCCGAGCGTGTTCATTCCCATTGCCGAGGAGCGCGGCATCATCGGCCCGCTGTCGCAGCTGGTGCTGCGCAAGGCGACCGAGGCGGCGCGCAACTGGCCGAAGGACCTGTTCCTGTCCTTCAACCTGTCGCCGTCGCAGCTTGTCGACCAGAACACCGGCCTGCATATCCTGGCGATCCTCGACCGCACCGGATTCGATCCGCGCCGGCTGGAGATCGAGATCACCGAAACCGGCCTGATGACCGACCCGGCTTCGGCCGAGAAGATCGTCGAGGATCTGCGCCGCGTCGGCATCCGCGTCTCGCTCGACGATTTCGGCACCGGCCAGTCGTCGCTCGGGCGCCTGCGCGAATTCCATTTCGACAAGCTGAAGATCGATCGCGCCTTCGTTTCCTCGATCCTCGAAGACCGCCCCTCGGAACACATCATCCGTGCCATTCTCGCCATGTGCGAAGGACTCGGCATGGACGTTGTGGCCGAAGGCATAGAGGAGGAAGCGCAGGCCGACCGCCTCGTCCAGTTCGGCTGCGCGGGTGGCCAGGGGTATCTGTTCGGCAAGCCCGTCGATGCCGACGCCACGCTTGGCTATCTGCGCGATTCCTATCGCGGCGCGCTGCGCGCCAAGGCGATCTGATCGACCAACCTGCGATCCAAGCCGACCCGTCTGCGCCTCACGGAAGCGCGGCTGCTATTTTGTCAGACATATTGCCGCCGAAATCGCCTTTTCACCCTTGCTCCCGGGGCCGGCATGGCTAGGATGCGCGCCGGCCAAAGGGAGACAGAAATCATGATGCCATCGGCGCGTTTCGCCGACCTCGACGGCGCCTCGGTGTTGATCACCGGCGGCGGTTCCGGCATCGGCGCGGCGCTGACCGAGGGCTTCATGCGGCAAGGCGCCAAGGTCGCCTTCATCGACATCGCCGACAAGCCCAGCACGGCGCTGGCCGACCGTCTGGAAAGGGAGCTTGGCCGGCGTCCGCTCTATCTCAAGACTGATCTGCGCGACGTCGAGGCGCTGCGCGCCGCGGTAGCGAAGGCGGCAAAAGCGCATGGCGATGTCATTGCGCTGGTCAACAATGCCGCGCTCGACGATCGCCATGAGGTGAAGGATGTCACCATCGAGTTCTGGGACAACAACCTAGCCATCAACCTGCGGCCGCATTTCTTCACCGCCCAGGCGGTGGCGCCGGGCATGAAGCGCGCCGGCGGCGGCTCGATCATCAATTTCAGCTCCACGTCCTACCTCATCAACCATCCCGATCTGCCGGCTTACACCGCCGCCAAGGCCGGTATCCTCGGTCTCACCAAAGGCCTTGCCGGCAAGCTCGGCGCCGACGGCATCCGCGTCAACGCGGTTGCGCCTGGCTGGGTGATCACCGAACGTCAGCGCGAGCTTTGGGTTACCGAGGAGGCGCTTGCCGCCCATGTCGCCAAGCAATGCATCAAGGAGCCCATGCGGCCCGACGACATTGTGGGCACGGTGCTGTTCCTGGCGTCGGACGCCTCGCGCATGCTGACCGCGCAAATGCTGATCGTCGACGGAGGCGTGCTGTGAGCGGCGCGCCTGCGGTCGCCGCCCTCGACTGGGGCACGACCAGGCTCAGGGCCTGGCTGCTCGACGGCGCGGGTCAGCTGCTCGCCGAGCGGCGCGGCGACGACGGTCTGATCACGGCGCGCGAAAAGGGTTTTGCGACGGTGCTGGAGGGCCATCTCGCCGCCATGGGCGCGCCGGAGTCCCTGCCGGTCATCATCTGCGGCATGGCGGGTTCCCGCCAGGGCTGGATCGAGGCGCCATACGTCACCGTGCCTGCCCCGATCGGCGCCATCTTGGCAGGCGCCGCCCGCATCGAAGGC
>NZ_RZST01000470.1:0-3631 GCF_003997575.1 Mesorhizobium sp. M1A.F.Ca.IN.022.07.1.1 | reverse complement strand
GTCGTCGATCCGGCCAAGGACGTCTGGAAGCGGCCGCGTCCGCATCAGCTCAGTGATCTGGTCAAACCCGCGGTGAGCTGTCGAATTCCGGTTCCTGGCCGTCGGGCCATGCGACGGTCGGCACCATGATGGGCATCATCCTGTCCGACATGGTGCCGGAGAAGCGGGCCGAGATCATGGCCCGCGCGGCCGAATATGCCCATAACCGCGTGGTCGGCGGCATCCATTATCCGTCGGATGTCGAGATGGGCAAGATTTCCGGCAGCGCGATCGCCGCGGTCCTGCTCAGCCGGCCCGATTTCAAGACCGAGTTCAAGGTGGCGCGATCCGAGCTGCGGTCCGACCTCGGCATGTGAGCCGTCCGTCGCCGACGTTTCTGCAAGGGCGCCAGCGGGCGCCCTTTTCGCTTGCGGCGCCGACACGGGAGCAAGGCAGGCGATGCCGATCCTTTGCCGGACGCGCTTGTCTCCCGGGCTCCATCGCGGTAGCCGTTGTTGGTTGCGTTGCGCCGGGCGCGTCGACGCCGTTATACCCGACAGCCGGACACGCGGAGCTCGTCTCATGAAACCCTCGCTCGAAGACACGCTGCTTGCGGCCATCCGCACCATTCCGGATTACCCCAAACCCGGCATCCTGTTTCGCGATATCACCACGCTGCTCGGCGACGCTCGCGCCTTTCGCCGGGCAATCGACGAGCTTGTGCATCCTTACGCCGGGCTGAAGATCGACAAGATCGCCGGCATCGAGGCGCGCGGCTTTATCCTGGGCGGCGCAGTGGCGCATCAGCTTTCGGCGGGTTTCGTCCCGATCCGCAAGAAGGGCAAGCTGCCTTACGAGACCGTGCGCGTCGCCTACAGCCTCGAATACGGTCTGGACGAGATGGAGATGCACAAGGACGGCGTCTCGCAAGGCGAGAAGGTGATCCTGGTCGACGATCTGATCGCCACCGGCGGCACGGCGGAGGCGGCCGTCAAGCTGCTCAGGCAGATCGGCGCCGACATCGTTGCCGCCTGCTTCGTCATCGACCTGCCGGATCTCGGCGGGCGCCAGAAACTGGAAGCTCTCGGCGTGCCGGTAAGGACGCTGATCGGCTTCGAGGGGCATTGATCAGTGTTGAATGGTGAATAGTGAGTCGTGAATAGGGAATGGTTCACTAGTCACCATTCACTATTCACCATTCGCTACTCCACCTTGACCAGCACCGCGCTGTCGAACTCGATAACCTTATCGCCGCTGGAGTCGAAACCTTCGGAACGCAGCGTGAGCAGGCTCCAGCCGGGGCGGCCGGCAAGGGGTCGATGGGCAAGCGCTGTGCGGGTGAAGGTCACGGTTTCGCCGGCATAGACCGGCTTCAGCCATTTGAGGTTGCGAAACCCGGGCGAGGGGCCGAATTCGGGCTGCGGGCCGGGACCGGTCCAACGCACGCCCTCGGTCTCCATGCGCTTTTCGAGGTTGTATTTCATCCAGGTGGCGGCGGTGTGCCAGCCGGAGGCGCAGAGACCGCCAAGCATGCTCTCCTTCGCCGCCTCCTCGTCGACATGGAAGATTTGCGGATCGTATTTCCTGGCGAACGCCTTGATCTCGTCGGCCTCGAATTTGTGCGCGCCGAGGGTGACGGTTTGGCCGATGAGGAAATACTCGTCCAGGGTCACGCGACGGCCCCGCGGGTCAGAAACATGCCGGTGTTGTCAAGCTCGAAGACGCATTCGCCGCGCTGGTTGAACAGCTCGCTGCGCATGCTGACGAGGCCGATCTGCGGCCGCGACTTGGACTGGCGCTTGGAAAGCACGGTGACCTTGCCGGTGAGACGGTCACCGGCCAGAACCGGCTTCTTCCATTTGACGTGCTCGATGCCGGGTGAGCCTTGCGAGGTCGAATCGAGCAGGAAGGCATCGCACAGCATGCGCATGAACATCGCGCAAGTGTGCCAGCCCGAAGCCGAAAGGCCGCCCAGGATGCTGGCCTTGCCGGCCGCCTCGTCGAGATGCATCGGCTGGGCATCGAATTCGCTGGCAAACTCGATGATCTCGGCGGCGCTCACATTCTTGCTGCCGAGGTCGAGCGAGGCGCCCTCGACGAAATCCTCATAGGCCCAGGTCTTTCCGGTCATGTCGGCAATCCGGTTGACGAACGCGTGATCCCGAAGGCGGGCATCCCGGATGGAGGCCCGAGCCAATTTGGTCAAGTCCTTTCTGGTGAGCCAGCCAGGCACTCAGGTGTTGAACTTGAACAGCATGATGTCGCCGTCCTGGACGACATACTCCTTGCCTTCGTCGCGGGCCTTGCCGGCTTCCTTGGCCGCCACTTCGCCGCCGAGCGTGACGAAGTCGTTGTAGGAGATCGTCTGGGCGCGGATGAAACCACGTTCGAAGTCGGTGTGAATGACGCCGGCAGCTTGCGGTGCCTTATCGCCCTTGTGGATCGTCCAGGCGCGCGTCTCCTTCGGCCCGACGGTGAAATAGGTGATCAGATGCAAGAGCTCGTAGCCGGCGCGGATCACCTTGTTGAGGCCCGGCTCGTCAAGGCCGATCGAGGCGAGGAACTCCATTTCCTCCTCGTCGGAAAGCTGGGCAACTTCCGCCTCGATCGCCGCCGAGATCACCACCGTGCCGGCGCCCTGCGCGGCGGACATCTTCTCCACCGCCTTTGTATGCTCGTTTCCCGTGGCAGCGTCCGCCTCAGCGACGTTGCAGACATAGAGCACGGGATGCGATGTGAGCAGGTTCAGGCCCTGCAGGATGCGCAAATCCTCCGCCGCGATGCCATTGAGCAGGACGCGGGTCGGGCGACCTGCCTGCAGCAGTTCGAGCGCCGCCTCCATCATCGGCAGAACGGTCATTGCTTCCTTGTCCTTGCCGGCGGCGCGCTTGCGGACCTGCACGATGCGGCGCTCCAGGCTTTCGAGATCGGCGAGCATCAGCTCGGTCTCGACGGTCTCGGCGTCGGCGACCGGATCGATGCGGCCTTCGACATGGGTGATGTCGTCATCCTCGAAGCAGCGCAGCACATGCACGATGGCGTCGACCTCGCGGATGTTGGCGAGGAACTGGTTGCCCAGACCTTCGCCCTTGGAGGCGCCGCGCACCAGTCCGGCAATGTCGACGAAGGAGATGCGGGTCGGGATGATCTCCTTCGATTTGCCGATCGCGGCGATCTTCTGCAGCCGCGGGTCCGGAACCGCCACCTCGCCGGTGTTCGGCTCGATGGTGCAGAAAGGATAGTTGGCGGCCTGCGCGGCAGCCGTCCTGGTCAACGCGTTGAACAGCGTCGACTTGCCGACGTTGGGCAAGCCAACGATGCCACATTTGAAACCCATGTTCGTCCGGTCCTATCGGGAATTCGAGATTTGGTGAGGGCTATGGGCGAAAGCGCGGACGATCGTCAAGCCCTTGGCATGATCGTTTCGACGCTCAGTCTTTTCCGAACAGCTTCTTCAGCATCGCGGCCATCGGCCCGCTCTCGGGAACCTTCGCCGGCGGCTGCTGCGGGCGGGCCTGGCGGATATGGCTCTGCTGTTTTGGCGCCTTGGGCGGAGGCCGATCGTCATCGCCGGTCGGCACGAGCTTCTCGCGCAGCGCCAGGGTGATGCGGTTCATGAAGGAGTTGTCGTCGCCCTTGGCCAGCAGTGCGG
>NZ_RZST01000046.1:0-23996 GCF_003997575.1 Mesorhizobium sp. M1A.F.Ca.IN.022.07.1.1 | reverse complement strand
GATATCAGCGTGGCGGCGCTCAAGTCAGCCGACGAAGTCTTCATCACCTCGACGGCCGGCGGCATCATGCCCGTCACGATGATCGACGGCGCTCCGGTTGCCGATGGCAAGGTCGGGGCGATCACTGAGCGTCTGATGCGCCTCTACTGGCAAAAGCACGAGGATCCGGCTTGGTCGAGCGCAGTGCGCTACGGATGACGACCAAAGCCACTCCAACAGTTCACTCAGAGCGAGACTTGAACCGGCGATATCCAAAGCCGAAGCCCGATCACGCGCGATAGATCCACTGCTCCGGCACCCGCACCGAAATCTCTTCGCCGGTCCTGATGATGCCGGGTTTTTCGACCCAGGCGACCAGACCGCGCAGCCTCTTCGCCGTCTTCGGAAACAGCAAGACCGTCGCGTCGCGATCCGCCGCGTTGACATGTTCGGCGATCGATTGCCCGGCGACCCGGCAGGGCTTGTTCTGGCCGTCGATCTTGATCGTCACGCCGCCCTTGAAGAACAACAGCGACCCCGCCGGCAGCATCGAAAGATGCGGCAGGCCTTCGATCATCAGGTTGGCGCCGATCCATTCCGCCTTGATCTCCTCGAGGCCCATGCAGTGGGCGACGATGGCGAGCTCATCCGCGGCGACGAGCGACAATTGCCGCTCGTTGCGCATTTCGGTGCCGCGCGGGTACCAGGGCTCGCGCCCGCCGGAGCGCCGCGTCGCGCCGGCATGGAAGTCACCCTCGATCCCGTCGAAGCCAAGGCGCAATTCGTCCACGGGCCTTGTCTCGAAATGATCGGACTGCGCGGCATAGAGTGCCGCTGCCAATGCTGTCAGCTTGCGGCCGGCGACGATGTCGGCCGTCGGCTCCGCCGACGGAAAAAGCTCTAGGTTCATTTCCTGCATAGCGTTGGTCTAGAGACGCTCGGCTACTCGGTCCAGTCGAAAGCGCTGATGATCCGATCACAGCGCTTGATGGCGATCACGACTTTCTTACCTGAAGATGCCGCACGCTTTCACATTCCGCCGCATTGCCGCCGCGCCGGCGGCGTAAATGGCGGCGCGAACTTGGGAGGGTTCAGATCATGCAGGTTCAACATGCGATCGCCGCGCTCTGGTTGGCCTGGGTGGTGTCTTGGGTGCTGGCCGCCGCGTGGGCCGATCCAGCGCAAAAGCGCGCGGACTTCAAGGCTGAGGCCCGTTACCGGGTTCTCTGGCTGGCCGGCACCTTTCTGCTGTTCGCGCCGGCGCACGGCCATGTCGGCCGATTGCGGCTGTGGACGCCGACGCTTGCCGAGGGCTGGATCTGCGTCGCCCTGATCGCGATCGGCATCGCTTTCGCCTGGTGGGCGCGCTTGCATCTCGGTCGGCTGTGGTCGGGCACCGTCACCGCCAAAGCCGATCACCGCGTGGTCGACAGCGGTCCCTATCGGCTGGTCCGCCACCCGATCTACACCGGCCTGCTGGTGTCGATCCTCGCCACCATGGCAGCCAAGGGCACTGTCTGGGGTGTTGCCGGCGCTGCCCTGCTGCTCGTCGGCATCGTCGTCAAGGCCAGGCTGGAAGAGAGCTTCCTGCGCGGCGAGCTCGGCCCCGCCTATGACGACTATGCCAGGCGCGTGCCGATGCTGGTGCCGTTCGTTCCCGCCTGAGCCGGTTTACAACATCCTCAGCAGCGCGCCGCCGATCGAATAGCCTGCGCCGAAGGCGCAGAGCAGGCCGAAATCGCCGGCCTTCATGTCCGCATGATTTTCGGACAGTGCCACGATGGCGCCGGCGCCCGCCGTGTTGCCGAGCCGCTCCAGCACCATCGGCGCGCGGTCATGGTCGACATCATGGCCGAAGGCGAGTTTCAGGATCATCGCATTCATGCGCGCATTGGCCTGATGCAGCCAGAAGCGGCGGATGCCTTGCGGCGCCAGACCATGCTCGGCCAGGAACTCGACGATGAATTTGTGGCCCGCGACCGTGACTTCCTTGAACACCTTGTTGCCGACCTGCTTGATCAGATTGCCCTCGAGGTTGATCTGGTAGGGATCGTCCTGGGCAGTGCGGGTGTGGTAGCCGAAATTGGTGCGGATGTTGTTCGACATTTGCGTCCAAGTGCGCGTGTCGAGCACCTCGAAGCGTCCCGGCCGCTTCTCGCCCTGGTCGAGCCCTTCGACGATCATGGCGACCGAGGCGTCGCCGAAGATGAAATGCGTCTGCCGGTCGCGGAAGTTGAGATGGCCGGTGATGATTTCGGGCGTCGACACCAGGATGCGCTTGTGCGCCCCTGCCCTGACCAGGTTGACCGCGATGTGCAGCGCCGCCGCGGCGGAAGAGCAGCCGAGCCCCATGTCGAAGCCGGCGCCATTGGTGCCCAGGGCCTGCTGCATCTCGATGGCGATCGCCGGATAAGGCCGCTGATGATGCGAGGCCGAGCAGATCACCAGATCGATATCCGAGCCTTCCACGCCGGCATGGGCGATGGCCTTTTTGGCCGAAGCGATGCCGAACTCCGCCTGCAGCGACAGCGCGTCGTCCGGCCGGGCCGGAATGCGCGGCGCCATGCGGGTTGGATCGAGGATGCCTTCGCGTTCGATCACATGGCGGGTCTGCACGCCCGACGCATGGACGATGAAGTCGCTGTCCGACTTCTGCAGCAGCGTCGCGCCTGTGACGGCGCGGCGCGCATTCTCGGTGTCGACCCAGCTGTTGAAGCTTTCGACCAGCTCTTCATTGGTGATGACAGGCTCGGGGATTTCGGCGCCGATGCCGCTGATGATGACGCGATGCATGTCCAATCCGTCCGAGGCACGGCCTTTGTGCCGGAGCGCGCTACCCTTGTCGCATTTGGCCGGTTTATGCCAGCCTAAATCGCAGTTCCGGCTATCGCGATGAGTTGACCGGAAACGGTCAGGCCCGCTTGGCAATGATGAAGATGCGCGGGAAGCGCAGCAGCACCTTGCCGGTCGCCGTCTTCGGATAGGCCTTTGCGATCTTTGCGGTGTAGCTTTCGAGGAATGTCTTTCTCTCGTCCGCGTCGAGCGGATCGAGGAACGGCTTCAACCCCGTCGCCTTGACCCATTCGACGATCGCTTCGGCATTGGCCAACGGATGATTGTAGATCGTGTGCCAGATATCCACGCGATCGGCGAGCGGCGACAGAAGATCGTAGTAGAAGGAAACCGGGGGCAGCGGCGCGCGGGCGGCGCTCCTGAGCTTGGCCGAGAACGGCATCTCGGCCGCGGTGTCGCGCATCAACCGATGCGAGGGTTCGCCAAGATTATCGGGCATCTGGATGGCCAAGGCGCCGCCCGGCGCGAGCAGCCCGATCAGCTGCTGGAACACCGCCGGATGCTCCGGCAGCCATTGAAAGACCGCGTTTGCGAAGATCACGTCGACGGGCTGTGCCGGCTGCCAGGCGGAAGCATCGGCTAGCTCGAAATTGACGTTGGGCAGCCGCGCCTTCGCCTTCTCGATCATGTCGGGTGAGGTGTCGAAGCCGCTGACCTCCGCATCCGGCCAGCGCTCGACCAGCAGCTCCGTCGAGTTGCCCGGACCGCAGCCGATATCGACGACGCGGCGCGGGAAATCGACCGGAACTTGTGCTGCCAGGTCCCGCGCGGGCCGCGTGCGCTCGTCCTCGAACTTCAGATATTGGGCGGCGGACCAGTCAGCCATTTCAGAGCCTCATATTTGTTCGCCGCTCATGGACTTTGCTACCGCGTCAGCCGCTTGTGCGTCATGCGGTGCGGGGTTGCCGCCTCCGCGCCCAGGCGGCGCAGCTTGTCCTTCTCATATTCCTCGAAGTTGCCTTCGAACCATTCGACATGCGCGTCGCCCTCGAAGGCGAGCATGTGGGTCGCCATGCGGTCGAGGAACATGCGGTCGTGGCTGATGATCACCGCGCAACCGGCATAGGCTTCGAGCGCATCTTCAAGCGCGCCCAGCGTTTCGGTGTCGAGATCGTTGGTCGGTTCGTCGAGCAGCAGCACATTGCCGCCGCCCTTCAGCATCTTGGCCAGATGCACGCGGTTGCGCTGGCCGCCGGAAAGATTGCCGACCTTCTGCTGCTGGTCGCCGCCGCGGAAGTTGAAGGACGAGCAGTAAGCGCGGCTGTTGACCTCGTGCTTGCCGAGCTTGATGACCTCGGCGCCGCCCGAGATCTCTTCCCAAACCGTCTTGTTCGGGTCGAGCGCGTCGCGGCTCTGGTCGACATAGCCGAGCTTCACAGTCTCGCCCTTGCGGATCGAGCCGGCATCCGGTGTTTCCTGGCCGGTGATCATCCTGAACAGCGTCGTCTTGCCGGCACCGTTCGGGCCGATGACGCCGACGATACCGCCCGGCGGCAGTTTGAACGACAGATCCTCGATCAAAAGCTCGTCGGCAAAGCCCTTGTTGAGGCCCTCGACCTCGATGACGACATTGCCGAGGCGCTCGCTCGACGGGATGACGATCTGCGTGTCGGTCGGCTTGCGGTTCTGCGACTGCTCGACCAATTCCTCGTAGGCCTTGATGCGCGCCTTGGACTTGGTCTGGCGCGCCTTCGGCGAGGATTGGATCCATTCGCGCTCGCGCCAGATCGCCTTCTGGCGGGCGTCGTCCTCGCGCCCTTCCTGGATCAGGCGCTTGGCCTTGGCATCCAGATATTTGGTGTAGTTGCCCTCGTAGGGAATGCCGCGGCCGCGGTCGAGCTCGAGAATCCAGCCGGTGACGTTGTCGAGGAAGTAGCGGTCGTGTGTGATGATCAGCACCGAGCCCGGATAGTCGCGCAGGTGCTTTTCCAGCCATTGCGTGGTCTCGGCGTCGAGATGGTTGGTCGGCTCGTCGAGCAGCAAAAGGTCGGGCTGCTCGAGAAGCAGCCGGCAGAGCGCCACGCGGCGCCGCTCGCCGCCCGAGAGGTTGGTCACTTCGGAATCGGCCGGCGGGCACTGCAGGGCGTCCATCGCCATCTCGACCTGCTGCTCGAGATCCCACAGGTTCAGCCGGTCCATCTCGTCCTGCAGCTTGGCCGACTCGTCCGCCGTCTCGTCGGAATAGTTCATCATCAGCTCGTTATAGCGCTCGATGATGGCGGTCTTCCTGGCGACGCCGTCCATGACGTTTTCACGCACGGTCTTGCTGTTGTCGAGCTGCGGCTCCTGAGCGAGGTAGCCCACGGTCGCGCCTTCGGCCAGCCACGCCTCGCCCTGAAACTCCTTGTCGAGCCCGGCCATGATGCGCAGGATGGTTGACTTGCCCGAACCGTTGGGGCCGAGGATGCCGATCTTGGCGTCCGGATAGAAGGACAGGTGGATGTTATCGAGCACCTTCTTGGTGCCGTAGGCCTTCGACAGGCCTGACATGTGATAGATGAACTGGCGAGCCACGCGCGCTTTCCCTGAAACTGAACTGTCGAATTGGGTGGAGTTGCGCGCTATGTAGGCGATGAAGCGCCGAACGGCAATCGCTTTCGGCACGCCGCGATCTTCACCAGCCGGCAATCATGCTCGGTTCGGCGGCCAGATCCGGGCCTGGCACGCGCCCTATTGAAACCCTATCGCGTCCACCATGCCCTTCGGGCAGCCCGCCTTGCTCGTCGGCGCCGAGGCGATCAGCAGGCTGGCGAGCTTGCTGTCGGGGGCGATCGGACCGGAGAGACCGAGCGTCAGCTCGCCGATCAACCGCCTTCCGCTCGACGGATCGACAAGGCAGGAGACGCGCACGCGGTCGCCGGCGCCCTTGCCGAAGGCCTGGTCGAAGGCATTGCGTATCTGCTCCGATGTCAGCTGCTTGCCGATGTTTTTGACAAAGAGATCGCGCACCGGCGAGGCGTTCACCGCGCGCATCAGATTGAGCGCGTCGGAGAAATACTCTTGCTGGCTCTTGCCGTAGCAGGTGCCGTGCTTGATCCATTCATGGCGCTCCAGCTTGGACGCCGTGCCCGGCATCATCTGGTCGAGCTCGGCGCGCGTGTTGACGTCGAGTTCGACGGGCGGCAAATCCCCCCAATGCGCGGGATTGTCGTTGGCCTTGTCGGCCGCCGACACCTGGCAATAGAAATTGCCGTTCGGCTGCGGCCACAGCCCATGCAGCGTGAAGTGCGAAGCGTCGAATTCGTTGGGATTCTGCGCCTTGCATTCGGGTTTGTTGGCCTTGGTCTCACAGAATGCGGGCTGCCAGCTCAGCGCGAACACATATTCAGGCTTGCCGGAACCAGGTTGCGACGGCTTCATCGGATCGGCCGGCGAGGGCGTGGCGGACGCGCTGCTGCCGGTGACATGACCGCAGCCGATCTTCACCCAGCGTCGCTCCGGATCGGCGCCAGGAACCTGGATGAGATAATGGGTGGGCTCGTCCTTGTTGCCTGCCAGAAGCTGATAGGTCTGTCCCGCTTCGGTAGACACGTTGCCGGAGTTCTTGCCGCTCCTGATGGCTTGCGTTGCCGGACAGGCGCTGTCGGCCACGAAGGTGCCGCTCATCCTCACATCGGCCTGAGCCGCGCCGGCGCCAACCAGGGCCAGAACAACCGAACCCCATACTGCCCAAACCCGCATTCCCGCTCTCCCGGCGATCATCGAACCGTATCGGATTCGCCACATTAGAACAGGCGACGTGTCAGAATTGCGATCTTTGTCGTCGCGCGAAAATAATCCCCAGGAGAGCGATAAGCGCACTCCATAGGCTCGAAAGGATCTCGCACTCTTGACGCAGCCGAAGCCCTCGCCCATCAGTCGCCAAGGGAGCGAGACATGCCATTCGACAAGCAGACCAGGCTGGCCTCACCGACCGGGGCCGACCTCAACCTCTATGTGAAACATGCGCAACTATCCCCGCGCGCCGTCATCCAGATCAATCACGGCTTGGCCGAGCATGCGGCGCGTTACGCCCGCTTTGCCGACTTCCTCGGCGCGCGCGGCTTCCATGTCTACGCCCATGACCATCGCGGCCATGGCGCGACAAAGGCGCCCGATGCGCCGCTCGGCCGGTTCGCCGATACCGACGGCATCGCCAAGGTGATTGCCGATGTCGGCGCGGTGCATGATCTGATCGCCGTTGAACATCCGGGATTGCCGGTCATCGCTTTTGGACACTCGCTCGGCGCCTCGATCGCGCTGAATTTCGTGCTCCGCCATTCCGATCGCGTCCATGCCGCCGCAATCTGGAACGGCAATTTCTCGCAAGGCCTGCTCGGCCGGCTGGCCCTGGCCATCCTGGGCTGGGAAAGGATGCGGCTGGGCTCCGACGTGCCATCTCGGCTGCTGCCCAAGCTGACCTTCCAGGCCTGGGGCAAGGCCGTACCCAATCACCGGACCTTGTTCGACTGGCTGTCGCGTGATCCGGTCGAGGTCGACAAATACATCGCTGACCCGCTCTGCGGCTGGGATGCCTCGGTCTCCATGTGGCGCGATGTGGTCAACCTGGCGCTCTACGCCGGCAGGGATTCTAGCTTCGCCGGCGTGCGCCGCGACCTCTTCGTCAATCTGATCGGCGGCGGGAAGGATCCGGCATCGGACCACGGCAAAGCGGTTCACCACCTTGCCCGGCGGATGGACAAAATGGGCTTTTCGAATCTGGTTTCAAAGATTTACGCCGACACCCGCCACGAAAGCCTGAACGAGGTCAACCGCGACATCATCATGAATGATTTCGCCGCCTGGGCGGATCATACGCTGAACTCTAGCGGCATTGGCCCATTGCATGGGTCGTGACAGGGGCGACCTCTGTTGGTAGACGCTGCGCTTTCGACCACTCACGGTGATCCATGGCTGAACCCCCGCTGAAAGGCATCCGCGTCATCGAACTCGCCCGCATCCTGGCAGGCCCCTGGGCCGGGCAGCTGCTCGCCGATCTCGGCGCCGATGTCATCAAGGTGGAGAGCCCGCACGGCGGCGACGACACCCGCAAATGGGGCCCGCCCTTCGTCATGAGCCATGACGGCGAGAACCTTTCGGCGGCGTACTATCATTCCTGCAATCGCGGCAAGCGCTCGGTCGCCATCGATTTCTCCAAGCCCGAGGGCGCCGACACGCTCCGCCGCCTCGTCGCCACGGCCGACGTGCTGATCGAGAACTTCAAGCTTGGCGGTCTCAAGAAATACGGGCTCGACTATGAAAGCCTGAAGAGGATCAACCCGCGTCTCGTCTATTGCTCAATCACCGGTTTTGGCCAGGACGGGCCCTACGCGCCCCGCGCTGGGTACGATTTCATCATCCAGGCGATGGCCGGCATGATGTCGATCACCGGCGAGGTCGGCCGCGAGCCGCAGAAGGCGGGCGTCGCCATCTCCGACCTGTTCACTGGGCTTTATTCGGTGATCGCCATCCAGGCGGCGCTTCGCCATGCAGAAAGGACCGGTGAAGGCCAGCATATCGACATGGCGCTCTTCGACAGCCAGATCTCGGCGCTCGGCAACCAGAACCTCAACTATCTGGTCTCGGGCAAGTCGCCCGTGCAGATGGGCAACGCGCATATGAACATCGCGCCTTACGAGGTGCTGCCGGTCAAGGACGGCCATATCATCCTCGCGGTCGGCAATGACGGACAATTCACCAAGTTCTGCGCAGCGGTCGGCCTCACCGATCTGCCAGCCAATCCGGATTTCGCCACCAATCCGGCGCGCGTCGCCAATCGCGCAAAGCTGCGCGAACAGATCATCGAGACGCTGAGCACGTGGGATCGCGATCCGCTGCTGGCGAAGCTAGAGGCGGCCGGCGTGCCGGCAAGCCCGATCAACACGATCGGCCAGATGTTCGCCGACCCGCAGACGATCGCGCGCGGCATGCGGCTCGACCTGGACGACGGTCATGGCAATTTGCTGCCTACGGTACGTGCGCCGATGGTGATGTCCGGCACGCCGCTCGTCTATGAGCGCCCCTCGCCGCGTCTCGGCGAGCACACTGAGGAAATCCTTGCCGAACTGGAGAGAGCAGCAAAATGAAAACGGGCGGACGATTGATCGTCGAGGCGCTCCAAGCGAACGGCACCGACCGCATCTTCTGCGTTCCAGGCGAATCCTATCTGGCAGTGCTCGACGCGCTGCATGACTCGCCGATCCGCACCATCGTCTGCCGTCAGGAAGGCGGAGCGGCGATGATGGCCGACTGCCAGGGGCGCCTGACCGGCAAGCCCGGCATATGCTTTGTCACCCGCGGCCCCGGCGCCACCAACGCTTCGGCCGGCATTCATATCACCATGCAGGATTCGGTGCCGCTGATCCTGTTCATCGGCCAGGTCGCCAGTCACGCCAAGGAGCGCGAGGCTTTTCAGGAGGTCGACTACAAGCGCTTCTTCGGCGACATCGCCAAATGGGTGGTTGAGATCGACGATGCCTCACGCATCCCGGAATTCGTCACCCGCGCCTTCGCGGTGGCGACGTCGGGCCGCCCTGGCCCAGTCGTCATCTCGCTGCCCGAGGACATGCTGACCAGCGAGGTCGAGGCCCCAATGGCGCTGGCTCATACGCTGGTCGAAACAAGCCCTGGTGAAGCCGAAATCGACCGGCTTGAGGCCCTGCTCAATGCCGCCAGACGGCCAATTGCCATCCTGGGCGGCACGCGCTGGGATATTCAAGCGGTTCAGGACGTCACCCGTATCGCAGAGGCCTGGTCACTGCCGGTCGGCTGCTCCTTCCGCCGCCAGATGCTGTTCGACCACTTGCATCCGAACTATGCCGGCGATGTCGGCATCGGCATCAATCCGAAGCTGGCTGCAGCGATCAGGCAGGCAGACCTGGTGCTGCTCATCGGCGGCCGCATGGGCGAGATGCCGTCCTCGGACTATACGCTGTTGAAAAGCCCATACCCGGACCAGATGCTGGTGCATGTCCACGCCGACGCCGGCGAGCTTGGCCGCGTCTATCGGCCGACCCTGGCGATCAACGCCTCCCCCGCCGCCTTCGTGCGAGCCTTCGCCAGACGCAAAGGTCCGGCCGCGCCCGGATGGGCGGCGGAGACGGCAAAGCTGCATGCCGCCTATCTCGAATGGTCGACGCCGCCTCAGACCGGCCCCGGCGCCGTCAAGATGGGGCCGATCATGACCTATCTGGAAAAGGCGCTGCCGGAAGACGCCATCCTCACCAACGGCGCCGGCAACTACGCCACCTGGGTGCATCGCTTCCATCGCTTCCGCCGCTTCGCCACGCAGGCGGCGCCGACTTCCGGCTCGATGGGCTACGGCACGCCGGCCGCGGTCGCGGCCAAGGCCCTGTACCCGGATCGCGAGGTCATCGCTTTTGCCGGCGACGGCTGTTTTCTGATGAACGGCCAGGAGTTCGCGACCGCCGTGCAATACGACCTGCCGATCATCGTGGTCGTCGTCAACAACGGCATTTACGGCACGATCCGCATGCATCAGGAGCGGGAATATCCGAGCCGCGTCGTGGCGACCGACCTCAAGAACCCGGATTTCGCCGCCCTCGCCCGCGCCTATGGCGGCCATGGCGAGACCGTCGAAAGGACCGAAGACTTCGCTCCGGCCTTCGAACGCGCACGCGCCAGCGGCAAGCCGGCGATCGTCGAGATCAGGCTCGATCCCGAAGCCATCACGCCGACCCGCACGCTGACACAGATACGCGACAAGTCCTGATCCGGCAGAACGAGGCGGTCGCCCCCCTCGCTGCTGCCTGAGGAAACTCCGCTACATCGATCCGCCGGCTTTCTCGATCTGGCCGCGGATCTCGCCGTCCGGATTCGCCTTGGTGTGGACGTTGACGTAGTACTTGCCGGCCTCGAGGTCGGCCGCCTGCGCGTCGGTCAGCGTCGCCGATCCCTTGATCGGGCTCTTGAGCTTCTTGAATGGGATCACCGGAGGTGCGTTTTCACCCGACGCGGCCGGCCCGTGAATGTGAGCAGCCGTCGCAGGTCCGCTGAGGCCGGAATATTTGACGTTCCAGCTGAGCTTCTTCTTGGCGGTGTCGAAGGTGAATGTGGCGGTTCCCTTGCCTTTGGTGGTGACGGGCGGGCTCTGCTGGCTACCGTCGAGCGTCGCATTGTACTTCACAGTTTCGGCCAAGGCCGGAGATGCGAGCAGCAAAGCAGTCGAGACAGCAAAGGCCGAAAGCATCGGCCATGATTGGATGCGCATTGGAGAACCTCCTTGGCTGGCGCGCATCCGCCCCGCCGCGGCTCCCCCGGCGCGCGGATGCCCCACTGCAACGGTTGGCAGGCCGCTTGTATCCCTGCACACGGATATTTTACCACAGCCAAGCAAAAGGGGCGGTCACCCGCCCCCGTTAAGTCTCGACTGGCGAGGTCAACCTTACTTGATCGCCTTGTCGGTGATCGCGGTCGTGTAGGCGCCCGACGGCTCCTTGGCGATGATCTTCTGGTCGAGCAGCGCCTTGGCGGTGCGCTCATAGGTGGCCGGATCGAGCTTGCCGTCGGCATTGTCGATCAGCTTGGCGACTTCGCCCATCATGCGCTTCTGATGGTTCTCGTCCTGGCCGCCATTATCCATGACGATCTCGGCCGCCTCATCCGAATTGTCGACGGCGTATTTCCAGCCCTTCATCGAGGCGCGCACGAAGCGCACCATCTTGTCCTCGAAGGCCGGATCCTTGAGCTTGTTCTCCAGCGCGTAGAGGCCGTCCTCGAGCAGGTCGTTGCCCATGGCCGAATAGTTGAAGACGATGAGCTGCTCCGGCTTGTAGCCGGCGTCGATCAGCTGCCAGTACTCGTTATAGGTCATGACCGAAATGCAGTCCGCCTGCTTCTGGATCAGCGGCTGAACGTCAAAGCTTTGCTTCAGCACGGTGACACCGTCCTTGCCGCCGTCGGTCTTGAGGCCGAGCTTGTTCATCCAGGCATAGAACGGGTACTCGTTGCCGAAGAACCAGACGCCGAGCGTGTGGCCCTTGAAGTCGGCTTCGGTCTTGATCGGGCCGTCCTTGGGGCAGACCAGCTCCATGCCGGCTTTCTTGAACGGCTGGGCAATGTTGACCAGCGGCACGCCTTTTTCACGGGCGGCCAACGCGCCGCCCATCCAGTCGACGATCACATCGGCGCCGCCGCCGGCGATCACCTGCTCGGGCGCGATATCCGGCCCGCCCGGCTTGATGTCGACGTCGAGCCCTTCGGCCTCGTAGAAGCCCTTGGCCTTGGCGACGTAGTAGCCGGCGAACTGGGCCTGCGTGACCCATTTCAGCTGCAGCGTCACCTTGTCGGCCGCCATCGCTTGGAAAGCGGCCAGCGACATCGCCCCGGCCAGAGCAGAAATTACCAGTCTTTTCATGTTTTTACCCTCTGAAGTTAGCACCCAAACCCACCGCCCCTATCCACCACGGACAGAGGGATGCCAAAACGTGACGGCTCTCTCGACAAGAGCGACCACGCCATAAAAGACCGAACCCGCCAGTGCTGCAACTGCGATTTCGGCCCAGACCATGTCGATGTTCATCCGCCCGACTTCCGTCGAAATGCGGAATCCCATGCCGACCACGGGCGTGCCGAAGAACTCCGCGACGATGGCGCCGATCAGCGCCAGCGTCGAGTTGATCTTCAGCGCATTGAAGATGAACGGCATTGCCGCCGGCAGCCGCAGCTTCAGCAAGGTTGGCCAGTAGCCCGACGCATAGGTGCGCATCAAATCGCGCTCGATGTGGCCGGAGGCGGCAAGCCCCGCGACGGTGTTCACCAGCATCGGGAAGAAGGTCATGATGATCACGACCGCCGCCTTGGACGGCCAGTCGAAGCCGAACCACATCACCATGATCGGCGCGACGCCGATGATCGGCAGCGCCGACACCATGTTCCCGATCGGCAGCAGCCCGCGCCTGAGGAACGGCACACGGTCGGCAAGGATGGCGACAACGAAGCCGGCGAGGTTGCCGACGATGTAGCCGATCAGCACCGCCTTGAAGATCGTCTGCCGCACGTCCGATCCCAGGATCGGCAGCGAGTTGGCGATGCGCGCGCCGATGGCGCTCGGCGGCGGCAAAAGGATGAAGGGAATGCCGGCGCCGCGCGTCACCGCTTCCCAGATGATCAGGATCCAGGCGCCGAAGATCGCCGGAATGATCAGCCGTAGCGCCGTTTTGGCCCCGCTGGCTGCAGGCCGTAACGAGGACAACAGGGCGACGCAGCGCCAGGCAAGCAACCAGGCGGCTGCGAGAACCAGAAAGTACGGCGCCAGTGCCGTGCCCTCGAAGCCTCCAATGCCCTTGACCAGAAGCCACGCTGCGACATGGGCGCCGACGAACAAGACAACGGCTTCGACAAGTGGCGCGAGTCTCACCGTCGAAACCAGCGCCGCGATCAGCAGCAATCCGAGGATGAGACCTTTGGTGCCCATATATGGGTAGGCAACCGTCGCGGCAGGCTCGGCCAGCGCAGCCGCTTCCGGTGTCGACATCGCGCCGAGCGCGAAGGCGACGACGCAAAGAAGGATCGCCAGCACCGCTTGCCAGGATGGTTTGAGCCAGGTCATGCCGGCCTGCCGCCCATGGCGCGGTCGACGAGGCGGCCGGCGATGCCGACCACCATGACCAGAAGCGCGGCAACCACCGAGCCCGCGACCAGCGCCGACCAGATGTCGATCGTCTGGCTGTAGTAGGCGCCGGAAAGCAGCTTCGCGCCGATGCCGGCGACAGCACCCGTCGGCAATTCGCCGACGATGGCGCCGACCAGGCTCGCCGCTACCGCCACCTTCATAGACGTGAACAGGAACGGCACCGAGGCCGGCACGCGCAGTTTCCAGAAGGTCTGCGAGGCGCTGGCATTATAGGTGTGCATCAGGTCGAGATGCATGAGCTCGGGCGAGCGCAATCCCTTCACCATGCCGACCGCAACCGGGAAGAACGACAGATAGGTCGAGATCAGCGCCTTCGGGATCAGCCCGGTGATGCCGATGGCCGCCAGCACCACGATGATCATCGGCGCCACCGCCAGGATCGGAATGGTCTGCGAGGCGATGATCCACGGCATAAGGCTGCGGTCGAGCGTCGTCACATGCACGATGCCGACGGCGATCACGATGCCGAGCGCCGTGCCGAAAGCAAAGCCGAGCAGCGTCGAGGACAGCGTCACCCAGGCATTGTAGACAAGGCTGCGGTTCGAGGTGATGCCGCGCAGAAAGGTGTTCTCGAAGAAGTTCACCGCCACCTGGTGCGGCGCCGGCAGCGTCGGCTTCGGCTGCGACCATGTCTTGCCGATGAATTCGACCGTGCCGGGGGTTTCGTTGGCTCTGGCGTCGAGATCGCGCTGGAACGGCGCATTGAGGATGACGGCGAAGACATACCAGAGCACCACCACGCCGGCGAGGATTGAGGTGACCGGGATGATCTTGGAACGGATGGAGTCCATTTAGCAGGCCTTCCCCCGGCGCAACGGCAGCACGCGGCGCTGCGCGTTTTTCGTCATCATAGGGCGGAGCAAGGAGCGAAGCGGCCCGCCGCGGACCCTAGGATCCATGCCGTTATCTCGACGCTCCGCTGTGGCGCAGAATGCGGCTCCCTGCGCCGCGCTCAGCTCGTCGGGTATTCTGAGCCGCTTACGGCCTTCGGTCGACGTCACGGCATGGATCCTAGGGTCTGCGCTCCGCTTCGCGTCGCTCCACCCTAGGATAACGAAATCACGGCGGTCGGTTCCCGCCACGCGCGCGGCTTCGCGCTTGCTCCGCCCCAGGATGTCGAAGCAGCGGGTGTCCGTCCGCTGGCAAGCACCCTCAATCATCATAGCTGTGCCCCGCCCTCAACCCGTCGCGCACGCGCGCGGCGATCGCCAGGAATTCCGGCGTCTCGCGGATGTCGAGCGGCCGCTTCCTGGGCAAGGTGGATTCGATCACGTCGGTGACGCGGCCCGGCCGCGGCGACATCACCACGATGCGGGTCGACAGATAGACCGCCTCGGGGATCGAGTGAGTGACAAAGCAGATCGTCTTGTTGGTCGAATCCCAGAGTTCGAGAAGCTGTTCGTTCAGATGATCGCGCACGATCTCGTCGAGCGCGCCGAACGGCTCGTCCATCAAAAGCAAATCGGCGTCGAAGGCGAGCGCGCGCGCGATCGAGGCGCGCTGCTGCATGCCGCCGGACAGCTGCCAGGGATACTTCTTCTCGAAGCCGGAGAGGTTGACGAGTTCGAGGGTTCGCTTGATGCGTTCCGCCTGCTCGGCCTGGCTGAGGCCAATGATTTCCAGCGGCAGCGCCACATTCCGCTCGATTGTGCGCCAAGGAAACAGCGCCGCCGCCTGGAAGACATAGCCGTAAGCCCGCTTCTCGCGCGCCTGCTCCGGCGAAATCCCATTGACGGAGATCGTTCCCGAGGTCGGCTTCTCCAGATCGGCGATGACGCGCAGCAAGGTTGTCTTGCCGCAGCCGGAGGGGCCGATGAAGGAGACGAACTCACCCTTGCCGATGGTGAGATCGACATTGGACAGCGCCTGCACCGGACCGTCATTGGTCTGGAAGGTGAGGCCGAGCTTGCTTGCCGAAACGACGGCTGGCGACTGTCCGCTCATCGGCAGAAACCTGTCTTTCGCAGCCGCTGCCGCGCCGGCCGGAATCCGGTTGATTTTACGATTGCCTTGCTTTCCACTCGTCCAGTCCCACTTGATCGACGCCCGGAGCCTTGCCGATGTCGCCTAAACCCACATGCCACCTTATTCGCCCTGAAAGCACTTATGAAGGCAAGCAAGGCTTGAGCTATTTCGCCGGTATAGCCGCCGAAACCGTCGGCTCCTCCGGCATTTGTATGCATCTTCTCACCATGCCGCCCGGCGCCCGCGCCAAGGCGCATATGCATGAGAACCACGAGACCGCGATCTATGTGCTCTCCGGCGAGGTCCACACCTGGTATGGCGACCGGCTCGAGCATCACGAAGTCGTCAAGGCCGGCGACCTGTTCTACATTCCGGCGGGCGTGCCGCATCTGCCCGCCAATCTGAGCGGAGCGCCCTCTTCGGCGGTCATCGCCCGCACCGATCCCAACGAGCAGGAAAGCGTGGTCCTGATGCCGGAACTGGATGCGTTGGTTGCCTGAGGTCGACGGGACCGCCGTCATTTGCACCGGGAGACTTCTGCCATCGCGTTGCCGTCCTTGTCGGCGATCACCAGTCTCTTGGCGTTCTTGGCGCTGCGCTTGATGATGAACTGGGCCGGCGTCTGCCCCTCCTCGCCTTCCGCCTCGCACTGCGCCGTCACCACAAGGGAGCCATTCGCCTGGGGTCTCTTGTCGGTAAAGGTGCAGGCGCTGGCGACCGTGACGAACGCCTCGCTGGTCAACAGCAGCATGTCCTCGGCATAGACCTCCTGGCCGTTCTTGTTGATGCAGCCGGATTTGTTGCCCCAGGGCTTGGAGAGATCGATGCCGGCGGCGAAAGCTTGGCCGGCGGCCAGCAGCACGGCTGCCCCGGTCAGAAGGTGAGTTGCGCGCACGCTCAAACTCCGGTCGCCGGAATGCCCGTGCGCTCCACCTTGCGCGGTGCGCTGATCTCCTTCCAGGTCGAAAGCGCGCGGTTGACAGCGGCGTTCGGTTCGCGCGCCACGAACTCCCCGTGCCCGACCTTGGCCTTGACGTCCGCTTCTTCGATCGACAGTTCGCCGCGCGAAAAGACGAAGCGCGGCAGCCCTGTCACCTCGAAACCCTCAAAGACGTTGTAGTCGATCACCGACTGCTGGTTCTTGGCCGTGATCGTCTTCTTGCGCTTCGGGTCCCAGACCACGATGTCGGCATCCGCGCCTTCGACGATCGCGCCCTTCTTCGGATACATGTTGAGGATCTTGGCGATGTTGGTCGAGGTCACCGCGACGAACTCGTTCATCGTCAGCCGGCCGGTGTTGACGCCGCTGGTCCAAAGCACGGGCAAACGATCCTCGAGGCCGCCGGTGCCGTTCGGGATCTTGGTGAAGTCGCCGACGCCGTTGCGCTTCTGCTTGGTGGTGAAGGAGCAGTGGTCAGTCGCCACCACCTGCAGCGATCCGGCCTGCAGGCCTGCCCATAGCGAATCCTGGTGCCACTTGCTGCGGAAAGGCGGGCTCATCACGCGCCGCGCCGCATGGTCCCAGTCCTTGTTGAAATATTCGCTCTCGTCGAGCGTCAGGTGCTGGATCAGCGGCTCGCCATAGACGCGCATGCCCTTCTGGCGTGCCCGGCGGATGGCTTCATGGCTCTGCTCGCAGGAGACGTGCACGACATAGAGCGGCACGCCCGCCATGTCGGCGATCATGATGGCGCGGTTTGTCGCCTCGCCTTCCACTTCGGGCGGACGCGAATAGGCATGCCCCTCGGGGCCGTTATTGCCGGCGGCAAGCAGCTTCTGCGAGAGTGCCGCGACCACGTCGCCATTTTCGGCATGGACCAGCGGCAGCGCGCCGAGATCGGCGCAGCGCTGGAACGAGGAATACATCTCGTCGTCGTCGACCATCAGCGCGCCCTTGTAGGCCATGAAGTGCTTGAACGAGGTGATGCCCCTGTCGACGACGGTGGCCATCTCGTCGAAGACCTGCTTGCCCCACCAGGTGATCGCCATGTGGAAGGAATAGTCGCAGGCAGCTTTCGAGGTCTTGTTGTCCCACATCTGCAGCGCCTCCAGCAGCGACTGCTGCGGCGCCGGCAGGCAGAAATCGACGACCATGGTCGTGCCGCCCGAAAGCGCCGCGCGCGTGCCGGATTCGAAATCGTCGGCCGAATAGGTGCCCATGAAGGGCATTTCGAGATGGGTGTGCGGATCGATGCCGCCCGGCATGACATAGCAGCCAGTGGCGTCGAACTCGTGATCGCCATGCAGGTTCGAGCCGATGGCGATGATCTTGCCGTGCTGCATCAGCACGTCGGCTTTCCACGTGCGGTCGGCGGTGACGATGGTGCCGTTCTTGATGACTTTGGTCATATCCGTTCCCCTGATCTTTTCACGCTTCTTTGCGAGCGGCTTTTTCGAGGTGATTTCTATTCGGTCATTCGACGATTCCTGCCGTCTCGACCACCGCGTGGAACAGCACATCGGCGCCTGCCGCCGCCCATTCCTTGGAGATGTCCTCGGCCTCGTTGTGGCTGAGCCCGCCGACACAGGGACACATGACCATGGTCGCCGGCGCGACCTTGGCCGCCCAGCAGGCGTCGTGGCCGGCGCCGGAGATGATGTTCATATGGCTGTAGCCCAGCTTCTCGGCGGCGGTGCGGACACGGCCGACCAGCGTCGGATCGAAGGTCACCGGATCGAAATGGCCGACCGCCTCGACGGCGCATTTCACGCCGAGCGGCTCGCAGATATTCGGCGCCTCCTTCTCGATGCGCGCGCGCATGCCGTCGAGCTTCGCCTTATCGGGCGAGCGGATATCGACAGTGAAGATCACCGTGCCCGGCAGCACGTTGCGGGAGTTGGGCGAGAACTTCACCTGGCCTACACCGCCGACAGCGCCAGGCTGGTTCTCCATCGCGACCGTCTGCACCATCTCCAGGATGCGGGCCATGGCCAACCCCGCATTGACGCGCATGTTCATCGGGGTCGAGCCGGTATGCGCCTCCCTGCCGGTCAGCGTGAATTCCAGCCACCACAGGCCCTGGCAGTGGGTCACCACGCCGATCTGCTTGTTCTCGGCCTCGAGGATGGGCCCCTGCTCGATATGGTACTCGAAATAGGCGTGCATCTTACGCGCGCCGACCGTCTCGTCGCCGACCCAACCGATCCGCTTCAGCTCGTCGCCGAAGCTCAGGCCGTCGAGATCCTTGCGGGCATAGGCATAGTCCTGCGTGTGAACGCCTGCGAACACGCCGGAGGCGAGCATGGCCGGCGCGAAACGGGCTCCCTCCTCGTTCGTCCAGTTGGTGACGACGATCGGATGTTTGGTTTTGATGCCGAGATCGTTGAGCGAGCGCACGACCTCGAGGCCAGAGAGCACGCCGAGCACGCCGTCATATTTGCCGCCGGTGGGCTGTGTATCGAGATGGGAACCGACATAGATCGGCAGCGCGTCCGGATCGGTGCCGGACCGCGTCATGAACATGGTGCCCATCTGGTCCACGCCCATCGTGAGCCCGGCCTCGTCGCACCAAGACTTGAACAGTTCGCGGCCTTGCTTGTCGGAATCGGTCAGCGTCTGGCGATTGTTGCCCCCGGCGATGCCGGGGCCGATCTTCGCCATCTCCATGATGGAATCCCACAAACGGTCTGAATTGATTCGCAGATTCTCGCCGGGGGCGGCCATTCAAAGTGTCCTCTCATTTCAGGTCTCCGGTCGGGCGGCGGTTCCCGTCGCCGCCCGAGCGGTTTGAGCAGTTAGTCTATCGAGCGCAGAACATCGCGAACATGGTCGATCAGTTCGTTGATCTGGCCCTTGGTGATGATCAGCGGCGGCGACAGCGCGATGATGTCGCCGGTTGTGCGGATCAGCGCGCCGCGTTCGAACGCTTTGACAAAGGCCGAGAAGGCCCGCTTGGTCGGGCTACCGGCGATCGGCGCCAGCTCGATCGCGCCGATCAGGCCGATATTGCGGATGTCGATGACATGCGGCTCGCCCTTCAACGAATGCAGCGCGTCTTCCCAGTAAGGCGCCAGCTCCTCGCCGCGGGTTAGCAGGCCTTCTTCCTTGTAAGTGTCCAAAGTGCCGAGAGCCGCGGCGCAGGCGATCGGATTGCCCGAATAGGTGTAGCCGTGGAAGAACTCGATCATGTGCTCCGGGCCGTTCATGAAGGCGTCGTGGATTTCCTTCTTCACGAAAACCGCGCCCATCGGGATGACGCCGTTGGAGACGCCCTTGGCCGTCGTCATGATATCCGGCGTGACGCCGAAATAATCGGCGGCGAATGGCGCGCCAAGACGGCCGAAGCCGGTGATCACTTCATCGAAGATCAACAATATGCCGTGCTTGGTGCAGATTTCTCGAAGCTTCTGCAGGTAGCCTTTCGGCGGCAGGATGACGCCGGTCGAGCCTGCGACCGGCTCGACGATGACCGCCGCGATGGTCGAGGCGTCATGCAGGGTGACGAGACGCTCCAGCTCGTTCGCCAATTCGGCGCCGTGCTCAGGCACGCCCTTCGAGAAGGCATTCTTCTCCGGCAGATGGGTGTGCGGCAGATGGTCGACGCCGCCGAGCAGCGTGCCGAACATCTTGCGGTTGGCGACGATCCCCCCGACCGAAATGCCGCCGAAATTGACGCCGTGATAGCCGCGCTCGCGGCCGATCAGCCGGGTGCGCGAGCCCTCGCCTCGGACACGGTGATAGGCGATCGCCATCTTCAACGCGGTCTCGACCGACTCCGAACCGGAATTGGTGAAGAACACATGGTCCATGCCCTTCGGCGCGATATCGACCAGGCGGTTCGCCAGTTCGAAGACGATCGGGTGGCCCATCTGGAAGGCCGGCGCATAGTCGAGTTCGGCGGCCTGCTGCTGAATGGCCTCGGTGATCTTCGGCCGGCAGTGGCCGGCGTTGACGCACCAGAGGCCTGCAGTGCCGTCGAGCACCTTGCGGCCATCGCTCGTCGTGTAGTGCATGTCCTTGGCGGACACGAACATGCGCGGCGCCTGCTTGAACTGCCGGTTTGCCGTGAACGGCATCCAGAATGCGCTGAGATCGTTCGGCGTGACTTTCAGCCGGTTGGACATGACCAAGATTTCCCCTTGTAACCTGTTTCTGTGCGCTAACGCTTGGTCTTCCCAAGGCTTGGTCTTCGTTGCGTTTTCGTGCTACGCAAAATTTTGACCGGTTGGACAAACGTTAGCACCGCCCTGTCGGCGGTCAAGGGACTACTAACGGAAATGCGGCATCGAAAGCGCGCTCCACGGCTCGGAGAAAAACTGGTCCAGAGAATTGGTCCAGAGTGCCCACACGGCAGCAGCCGGCAAGGATGACGGACAGGATGGAAGGCTCAGCTCCACGCCGCACCCGCATCCAGCAGGAAAAGCGCGAGCTCATCCTGGAAGCCGCGCTGGAAGTCTTCTCCGCCAACGGTTTTCGCGGCTCGACCATCGACCAGATTGCCGAAGCCGCCGGCATGTCGAAGCCGAACCTTCTCTATTACTTCCGCCGCAAGGAGGACATTCACGAGACATTGATGCAGCGGCTGCTGGACACCTGGCTGGCGCCGCTCCGCGAGCTTGACGATATCGGCGATCCGATGACCGAGCTCAGAAGCTACATCCGCCGCAAGCTCGACATGGCGCGCGATTTTCCACGCGAAAGCCGGCTCTTCGCCAACGAGATCCTGCAGGGCGCGCCGCGCATCATGCCGATGCTGGAGGGCGAGCTGAAAACGCTGGTCGAGGAGAAGGCCGCCGTCATCAAGGGCTGGATGCGCGCCGGCAAGATCGCCCGCACTGACCCCTGGCATCTGATCTTCTCGATCTGGGCGACGACGCAGCATTACGCCGATTTCGACGTCCAGGTGCGCGCCGTGCTCGGCCCCGACCGCGGCGGCGACGGCCGCTTCGAGGATGCTGCCCGGTTCCTGGAGCAACTGTTCCTCGATGGGCTGAAGCCGAAAGCTTAGGTCGGGCGAAGATCAGGCGCTGCGCCGCTCGGGGGGCTTCTCTTCCAGCAGCTTCTTGAGCTTGGCGATCGTATTCTGCTCGGGCAACGGCGTGTAGACGATCAGCCGCATGTCTGAGCCGTCGTCGATCGACAGGCTCATATGCTCGAAAGCCATCGGGCCGGCTGTGGGATGGCGGACATGTTTCACGCCCGTCAGCCTTCTCGCCACGTCCCGCCGCGGCCACCAATCACGGAACTCCGGGCTTGAGCGCATCATCAGCGCGATCAGCCGCTCGAAATCCGGATCGCCGACATATTTGGCGCTCTCCGCGCGAAACGAAGCGAGCACCATGCGGGCAAGCGCGTCCCAGTCGACCAGCAGCCGGCGGTGCTGCGGGCTTGTGAACACCAGATGGACGATGTTGCGGGCATCGCCCTCCAGCAGGCCATAGTCGCCGAACAAGGCGACCGCCGCCGGATTCCAGGCGAGCACATCCCAACGCCGGCCAACCACATAAGCCGGCTGCAGGACGAGGCTCCCCAGCATGTGCAGCAGTGTGGCGTCGACCTTTTCAGACGTCGCCGTGCGCTGCTCCGGCTGCTGGCGGCCGGCAAGGATGAACAGATGCCGCTTCTCGACGGCGTCCAGGCGCAGCGCCTCGCAGAGCGCGGTCAGCACCTCGACCGAGGGCCGCACGTCCCGCCCCTGCTCCAGCCAGGTGTACCAGGTGGTACCGACGCCGGCGATCATCGCCACTTCCTCGCGCCTCAGCCCGGGCGTACGCCGCCTGGCGCCGCTCGCAATCCCAATGTCGGCAGGCGAGAGCCGCTCCCGGCGCGAGCGCAGGAAAGCGCCGAGCTCGCGGCGGCGGCTGTCGTCAGGGGAATGGGGCACGGCATCCATGCAGCTATTATAGCAGTATCGATACCAGGATAAAATTTGAACTGTTTGGCCTGCGCGCCGCGCCCCATCTTGCGTTCAGAGCAGCATAAGGAGGCTCTGAACATGGAACTTAAGAATAAGACCGTTCTCGTCACCGGCTCGACCGACGGGGTTGGCCGCGTGGTCGCTGAAAGGCTCGGCGCTGCCGGCGCCCGCGTGCTGGTACATGGCCGCGACCAAACTCGCGCCAAGGCGACAGTCGCTGCCATCGAAGCCGAGGGCGGCAACGCCGAATTTCTGCTTGCGGATCTTTCGTCGCTCGCCGAAGTGCGCCGCCTTGCCGGCGCCGTGCGGGCAGGAACCGACCGGCTCGACATATTGATCAGCAATGCCGGCGTCGGCACGGGCGGCGAAGGCGCAAAAAGGCAAGTGAGCGCCGACGGCTACGAAATGCGCTTCGCCGTAAACTATCTCGCAGGCTTCCTGCTGTCGTCGGAGCTTTTGCCCTTGCTGAAGGCAAGCGCGCCGGCGCGCATCGTCAATGTCGCCTCCGCCGGCCAGCAGGCGATCGATTTCGACGATATCAATCTGGCCCGCGGCTATAGCGGCGTGCGCGCCTATTGCCAGAGCAAGCTGGCGCAGATCTTGTTCACCATCGATCTGGCCGAGCAGCTCGAAGGCAGCGGCGTCACCGTCAATGCACTCCATCCGGCAAGCTACATGGATACCACCATGGTCCGGCAGGCCGGCATCACACCGTGGAGCTCGGTCGAGACCGGCGCCGACGCGATCCTCAACTTGGCAATATCTCCGGCGCTCGAAGGGCGCAGCGGCCTCTATTTCGATGGCCAGCGGGAAGCGCGCGCCGATGCCCAGGCCTATGACGAAAAAGCCCGCAGCCGGTTGCGGGCGCTCAGCCTCGAACTGACCGGACAATCTTCCGCGACATCCAAGGAACAGCATTCATGAGCATCGAACATTGCGTCATCATCGGCGGCTCGTCTGGCATTGGCCTTGCCACAGCCAAACGGCTGCTCAGCCCCGCGATGAAGGTGACGATCACCGGCCGCAGCGAGGACAAGCTGAACAACGCCTGGAAGAGCCTCGGCGGCACCGTCGGCAAGGCCGCTTTCGACGCGACCAAGCCGGACGCGGTCCGGCACTTCTTCGATGGTCTCGGCCCATTCGATCATCTCGTTCTCGCCGCAAGCGGCGGCAAGGGCCTTGGGCCGTTCGCGACCCTCGACCTTGCCGACATCGGCGGCGGCGTCGACGAGAAGATCAAGCCGCAGCGAGGCTGCTTGCAAGCGGCCCTGCCGACCTTGAACAAAGCCGGATCGGTCACTTTCATTTCGGCCGTCTCGGCGCAGATCGCAGCACCCGGCATTGCCGGCATCGGCGCCATCAACGGCATGCTTTTGACCGTAGTCCCGATCCTGGCCGTTGAACTGAAGCCGCTGCGCGTCAACGTCGTGGCCCCCGGCGTCATCGATACGCCCTGGTGGGATTTTCTATCGGGCGAAGAGCGGCAGGCGGTCTTTGCCGAGTACGCCGGAAAGACGCCGGTCGGCCGTATCGGCCGCGCCGAGGACGTCGCCGACGCGATCGCCTTCCTGGTGTCCAACGGTTTCATGACCCGCCAGGTGCTGACCTGCGACGGCGGCCTGCGCTTCGCCGCCTGAATGGATCAATTGGAAAAAGAGGCCGGGCAGGAAGGCCAGCACCATCAGCCCGGCGACGACCGCATACCAGAC